>NZ_PVNE01000008.1 GCF_003001905.1 Planifilum fimeticola | reverse complement strand
AAACATCAAAAAAATGGCCTTGCTCCTCTCGAAGAGAGGAAAAGGCTTTGTGATCCGCCTAATTTACCAAATCTAATTTCCTTTATCTGTTTATTTCCCATAAACATGCAACCCCTGGCGCTTTTCTTGCGAAAAGAGCCAGGGGGTTTGTCATCAATCTCAGGCGGATGAAATCCGCCTTTTTTGTTTTGCAGAGGTTCTGCTGGCATTGCATCGGCGCGGGACATCGCGCCTGTCTCCGACTCGTCCGAAGGGAACGGAGGTTTTGGATTCCTTTTCCAGTCGGGTTTCAATCCCGCTGTACATGAAAGAGACGCTCCCTGGCAATCATTTTCAAAGGAAAAACAACCCAATCCGGCGGGAGGGAAAGAAGATGGCGGGAAAAACGGCTGGGGAAGTGCTGATGGATATTCTGGAAGATTGGGGAGTGGAAGTCATTTTCGGCATGCCGGGGGATTCCATCAACGCCCTGATGGAACCCCTGCGAAAAAAGAAGAGCATCCGCTTCATCCAGGTGCGCCATGAGGAGACGGGAGCGTTGGCCGCTGCCGCCTACGCGAAATTGACGGGAAAACTGGGGGTGTGCATGGCCATCGCCGGCCCCGGGGCGATTCACCTGCTCAACGGGCTGTATGACGCGAAGATGGATCGGGCGCCGGTGTTGGCGATTACGGGGCAAGTGGAGACGGATCTGATCGGAACGGATTATTTCCAGGAGGTGAACCTGGATCGGCTGTTCGACGACGTGGCTGTGTACAACCAGCGGGCCATGTCGGCGGAACAGCTGCCGGCCATCGCCAATCAGGCGATCCGCATGGCGTTGACTCACCGGGGTGTGGCCCATCTGAGCATTCCCGACGATGTTCCCCGGTTCAAAGTGGAGCGGGAGGCCCGGGTGACCTCTGCCATTCACGTTCGTCCTGTCATCCTGCCGCGGGCGGAGGATTTGGAAAAGGCCGTCGACCTGTTGTCCGAACCCCGAAAAACGGTGATCCTGGCGGGCAAGGGAACCCATGGCGCCCGGGAGGAGCTGTTGGGATTGGCCCGCAAGCTGAAGGCGCCGGTGGTCGTCACCCTTCCGGGAAAGGGGGCCATCCCGGACACCCACGAATATTGCCTTGGCGGTTTGGGGCTCCTGGGGACGAAACCGGCCTACGAGGCCATGCGGGAGGCGGAAACCCTGGTGATGGTCGGCACCTCCTTCCCCTTCACCGGGTTTTTGCCGGAAGACGTGAAAACCGTTCAGATCGACACCGATCCGGGGCAAATCGGCAAGCGTTATCCGGTGGATGTGGGGCTGGCCGGAGACGCGGCCATCGCCATGAAGCATCTGACGGAACGGTTGGCCGTTCGGGAGGATGATGCGTTTCTGAAAAAGTATCAGGTGAAAATGAAGGATTGGCGGGAAAAGATGAAACGACAAGGGATGAGCGACCGCCTTCCTTTGCGC
This sequence comes from Planifilum fimeticola, assembly GCF_003001905.1. Taxonomy (NCBI): domain Bacteria; kingdom Bacillati; phylum Bacillota; class Bacilli; order Caryophanales; family Thermoactinomycetaceae; genus Planifilum; species Planifilum fimeticola. The sequence goes on along the minus strand of NZ_PVNE01000008.1, from coordinate 131,688 downwards.
CCCCAGACGGTTCCCGTCGCCCTTCAGGAAGTGCTGGAGGAAGATGCGATCATTTCCTGCGACGTGGGGAACGTCACCGTTTGGATGGCGCGCAATTTCATGCTGAGTGACCAGAAATTCATCACGTCCAGCTGGCTGGCCACCCTGGGCTGCGGTCTGCCGGGGGCGATCGCGGGAAAGCTTTCCTTTCCGGAGAAGCAGGTGGTGGCGGTTTGCGGGGACGGCGGATTCGGCATGCTCATGTCCGACTTTGTCACGGCGGTCAAATACGGGCTTCCCATCGTGGTGATCGTCCTGAACAACCAAAAGATCGCCATGATCAAGTTTGAGCAGGAAGTGATGGGCAATGCCGAATTCGGAACCGACCTGAAAAACCCGGACTTCGCCCGGTTTGCCGAAGATTGCGGGGGAATCGGCTTTCGGGTGGAGACGAGGGAAGAATTGAGGCAGGCTTTGCAGCGTGCCTTTACGATAAAGAAGCCGGTCATCATCGACGTTTTGGTCGACCCCGACGAACCTCCCATGCCGGCGGTCATCACTTTTTCCCAGGCGAAGAATTATGCGATCCATCTGTTGAAGGAATGGTTTGACTGAGGAGAAGAGGGGCGAGCTGACGTCCACCGTCATCTCCCGGTGAAAGAAGCTCGGGTGAGCCGGTTACTCGGCCGAGCATTCATCGTTCTTCCTGCGCCTGAAAGCCGAAGGCGAAAAACCCGTTTCCTCACGAAACACCTTATAAAACCGGGAGGGGTCGCTGAAACCGACTGCGTAGCAGATTTCCGTGACGTTTTGGTTTCCGCTTCGCAACAGGCGTTTTGCCTGTTGCACGCGAATCCGTTCGAGAAAGCGTTTCGGGCTGACCCCGGTCTCTTTTTTTGAACAGCCGTTGCAGATGGTGCGGACTGATCCCGATCCGTTCGGACAATCTTTGGAGGGTCCAAGGCTTGTCGTATTCCCTTGCCAGGATGTTTTTCACTTCCCGGATCCATTCCCTGTTGGGATCGTATGTGGATGTGTGCAAGTCGGGACGGCAGCGTTTGCAGGGTTTGTACCCTTTCCGGAGCGCCTCTTCCCGGTCGAAGAAGAATTCCACATTCTCCCGCCGGGGCGTTTTGGATCTGCAGGAAGGACGGCAAAAGATTCCCGTCGTCCTCACGGCGTAGTAAAAGAGGCCGTCATACCGGCCGTCGCATCGGACGACCGCCTCCCACATGGCTTCAGGCCGCATCTTCATCTGCACCCCTTTCCCATGACTTTCCGAAAGCAAGGCCGGCAAGAGTATGATCCGAGACGAGCCGATGGATCGGTTCACAGGCTTCCAACCCCCTCCAGTTCCAGCAGCCGCTTCTTCACGGCCGGACCGCCCAGGTAACCGCCGAGCCGGTCCCTGGTGCCGACGACGCGGTGGCAGGGGATGATCAAGGGGACGGGATTTGTACCGACCGCTCTGCCCACGGCCCGGGAAAGGCGGACATCCCCCAGGGCCTTGGCGATGTTTCCATAGGTTTCGGTTTGACCGTAAGGGATTTTTCGGATTTCGTTCCACACCCGGAGCTGAAACCGGGTTCCACGCAAATGGACGGGAACATCAAAGGCTTTTCGTTCTCCTTGAAGATATTCCTCCAATTGCCGAAGAACCGTTTCCAATTTGGCCGGATTCCACTCGATCCGGCAGCGGGGAAAATGCTTCCGCAACCGGGATACGACCCGATCAGGATCAAATCCCGCCGCCTGCAGCGTTTTCCCGTCGGACGCCAGGCAGATTCCGCCTTCCCACTCATAGGTGGCCAGGTACAATTTTTTCACCGCGTTCCCTCCGATGGATGGGATGTATTTTATAGATATCACGGACAAAAGGAAAGGTCGTCCGGTGTTTTTGCGGAGTAATTCGGGGGTGCGGCTGCGGGATTTTTTCCGCGAATTCGTCCTTTTTGCGGGCCATCCCCCACGGGGGCATGGAACCGGTAGACGGAGGTTTGTTCCGGGCTGGTCGGCGCGCGGCAGAGCGCGGCTTCGATATCCCGCTTGATTTGCCGGATTCTTTTGCACACCGGATCGGGTATGTGGTATAGTTATTGCCGATAATGATCGGACTTTTTTCTCAGAGGTGGGCCCGTGCTGAAAGCGATCATACCGAAGCATTTTGCAGCATCCATCTATGAAATCGATTTTGAGAAACTTCAGCGGCGCGGGATCAAGGCGGCCATCTTCGATCTGGACAACACGCTGGTGGAGTCGACCCGCCCGGACGCCACCCCCCGGTTGGTCAGCTGGCTGGACCAGCTTCAGGGGATGGGTTTCCGCGTCATGATCGTATCCAACAACAACCGGACTCGGGTTTCCCGATTCGCCATTCCGCTCGGGGTGCCGTACATCCACCGGGCGAAGAAGCCCCTTTCCAAGGCGTTTATCGCGGCGATGCGGCGCTTGGAAAGCCGTCCGGAAGAGACGGCCATGATCGGGGATCAGCTGTTTACCGATGTGCTGGGGGGGAATCGGTTGGGGCTGTATACGATTCTGGTGGCTCCCGTCTCCAATGTGGAGGGCTTTTGGACAAGAATCAACCGCCGCATGGAGCGGGTGGTTTTTAACTTCATGCGCAAGCGGGGGCTGTTGGAAGGGGAGGACCGCCGATGACGGAAGGTACCCGGTGTGAAGGGTGCGGAGCCCTTCTTCAGACGGAGGATCCCGCACGGCCGGGATATGTGCCGGAGTCCGCTCTTGAGCGGGAGAATCCCGTGTGCCGGCGCTGTTTCCGCATCCGCCATTACAATGAAGTGGCGCGGGTGGAGCAGGATCCCGACCTCTACCTGCAGCTGCTCCGCCGGATCGGGCAGACGGACAGCCTGGTCGTGTTGGTCACCGATCTGTTTGATTTTGCCGGCAGTTGGATCCCCGGCATCCAACAGTACCTGGCTCGGAACGATCTCCTGCTGCTCGCGAACAAGATCGACCTGTTTCCCAAGTCGGTCAAACGGAACCGCCTGAGGGAGTGGGTTCGCCGGTCGGCGGAGAAGCTGGGCCTCCGCCCGGTGGGGGTCGTCCTGTGCAGCGCAGCCAAGGGCTTTCATATCGACGAGGTGATCGACGCCATCGAGCGGCATCGCCGGGGGCGGGACGCCTACGTGGTGGGGACCACCAATGTGGGGAAATCCACTTTGATCAACCGCATCCTGCGGGAGGAGGGAGAGGGCGGAGGCGAAATCACCACTTCTCCCTACCCGGGAACCACCCTCGATGTGATCCGCATCCCGCTGGAGGAAGGACGGGCCTTGATCGACACGCCCGGCATCGTCCGCCGGGATCGGTTGAGCGAATGGGTGTCGCCGGAAGACCTGCGGGTGATCGTTCCCCGGCGGGAGATTCATCCGCGGGTGTATCAGCTGAACGACCGCCAAACCCTGTTTTTCGGCGGTCTGGTTCGCTTTGACTTCGTGAAGGGGCCGAGGCAGCCCTTCGTCTGCTACGTTTCCAACGACCTGTACATACACCGGACCAAGTGGGAAAAGGCCGATGAAGTGTATTCCCGCCACCGGGGGGAGCTGCTCTCCCCCCCGTCGGAATCGGCGGATCTGCCGGAGATGGAGCGGCGTGAGTTTCGGCTGGCTGAAGGCGAGAAGAAGGATCTTGTCATCCCCGGATTGGGATGGATCGTGGCGGGGAAAAAGGAGGCTGAAATCCACGTCTGGGCTCCGCGCGGGATCCCCGTGGAAGTGCGGCCGGCGATTATATAAACATGTCGGGGGGATGAGGATGAATGCCGGAACCGGAGTGGTGGGGCTGATCGGCCATCCGGTGGGCCACTCCAAGTCGCCGGAGATGATGAACCGGGCGTTTCGCGCCTGCGGGCTTCCCTTCGTCTATTTGGCCTTTGACGTTTCGCCCTCGGAATTGGGGGACGCCGTACGGGGGATGCGTGCCCTGGGCTTTCGGGGGTGGAATGTGACCATTCCCCACAAGGTGGCTGTCCTCGAGCATCTGGATGAGGTGGAGGAGACCGCGAGGGAAATCGGCGCCGTCAACACCGTCGTCGCGCAGGAGGGGCGGTTGATCGGGTACAACACGGACGGAGAGGGATACCTTCGGTCCCTCGTCGACGAGACCGGATTGGAGCTTTCGGAACAAAGGGTGTTGATCCTCGGTGCGGGCGGAGCGGCGAGGGCGGTGGCCCACGCGCTGGCGACAACCGGGGTGGAGTCGATCACCATTGCCAACCGGACGAGGGAAAAGGCGGAGCGTTTGGCGGCCTCTCTCCGGAAAGCGGATGCGCGGGCCGTCTCCCTGTCGGAATTGGAGCGGGTGGTCGGGGAGACGACATTGCTGGTGCAGACCACCTCCGTGGGCATGTATCCGGAGACGGAGGCGATTCCGATCGACCCTTCGTTCCTGCACGAGCGGATGATCGTGAGCGACCTGATTTATCGCCCGCGGAAAACCCTTCTTCTGAGGGAGGCGGAGGCTCGGGGCGCCCGGATTCACGGGGGGCTGGGCATGCTGCTCCACCAGGCGGCCCTGGCCTTTGAACATTGGATGGGAAAGCCGGCGCCCGTGGACGTGATGCGGGAGGCCCTGGAAGAGGCGATGAAATCGGCGGGCGGAGGATGAGCCGGGAAAGAGGGATGAACATGCGCATTGGCATCTTCGGCGGGACCTTTGATCCGATTCACATGGGCCACCTCCTGGTTGCGGAACAGGCGAGGGAAGCCGGCGGCCTGGACGAGGTGTGGTTCATTCCCAACGCCGAACCTCCCCACAAGGAGGCTCCCGTATCCGCCCCGCACCACCGGGAGCGCATGGTGGAGCTGGCCATCGCCGATCATCCCCGTTTCCGCCTCTCCCGGGTGGAGCTGGTCCGCCCGGGTCCCTCCTATACGGTGGACACGGTGAAAGACTTGAAGAAAGCCTATCCCCAAACGCACTTTTTTTTGATCGTGGGCGCAGATATGATGAACGATCTGCCTCGATGGTATAAAATAGAGGAAATCCTGCAAGTTGTCCAGGTCATCGGCCATTTGCGGCCGGGGGTGGCGGCCGGAGATCTCCCCCCCTTCATCGCCAGCCGCTTGACCCTGGTGGAGGATGCCGTTACCCTGGACCTTTCATCTACGGATATTCGGAAACGGGCGGCGGCCGGGAAGTCGATCCGCTATCTGGTTCCCGAGAAGGTACGCCGCTATATCGAGGAGAATCGGTTATATGAAAATAAACCGTGAGAAACTAATGGAAGCGGCCAAGCGTCAAATGCCTTCTTCCCGGTGGGAACACACCCTGCGGGTGATGGAGACGGCGGCGGAGCTGGCCCGAAGAACGGGCGCCGATCCGGAGAAGGCGGATATCGCGGCCATTCTCCACGATTACTGCAAGTTTTGGCCGGAAGATAAGCAGAGGGAGTGGATCCTCCGCCACCGCCTGCCCCAGGATCTGCTTCAGTACAACAAGGAACTGTGGCACGCCCCCGTGGGTGCGGAAGCCGTGCGGGAGGAGCTGGGAATTGATGACGAAGAGGTGCTGAACGCGATCCGTTCTCACACCACGGGGCGCCCGGGGATGTCCCTGCTGGAAAAGGTGATTTTTCTCGCCGATTACATCGAACCCGGCCGAAGCTTTTCCGGCGTGGAAGAGGTTCGTCGACTGGCGCGCGAGGACTTGGACCGCGCGATCCTGAAGGCCTTGGACAATACCATCGTTTATCTGGTGGAACGGGGGTTTAAGGTATACCCGTTGACGATTTTAACCCGCAATGATTTTCTCGATAAAATCCCTCAAACCCTTCCAAAGGAGGAATCTCATTGAACCTGGTGGAAATTGCCCGACTCGCGGCCGACGCCGCCGAAGAGAAAAAGGCCCAGCGCGTCACCATTCTGGATATTCGCGGGTTGTCGGTGATAGTCGACTATTTCGTCATCTGTCACGGGAATTCGGAGACCCAGGTGCAGGCGATTGCGACGGGCGTCAAGGAAAAACTTGAGGAGGCCGGTGTTCCCATCAAGGGAGTGGAGGGATTCCGGGAAGCGCGGTGGGTGCTCCTGGATCTCGGCGACGTGGTCGTGCATGTCTTCCACAAGGACGAGAGGGATTTCTACGATTTGGAGCGGCTTTGGGGCGATGCACAGCAAGTCCGTGTCCAGTAGACAGGTATTGGACGGGCCGAAGCGGGAAAGGATGAGAAGTGCAGGGCCCCTGACGCCCTAAAACCCATTGACACGGGCGAAATCGTGGCATATAATAAGTTCCAAATCTTCGACAAAGGTTTGACAGGCCAGGATGAGGAGTAGTAGTTCGTCCGCTCTGCGCAGAGAGTCGGCGGGAGGTGCGAGCCGATCAGGGAGGGCGAATGAACTCGCCTCATCGCCCCGGAATGGAAAGGAAAGTACATTTCGGCGCTTCATCCCCGTTAACGGATGCAAATGAGGGAGTGCCCGCCGCCGGGCGGGTGCTAACTAGGGTGGTACCGCGGGAGTGAATCAACCTCTCGTCCCTAGCGTTTTTCAGCAGGGGCGGGAGGTTTCAATATTTTTGCAGGTGTTGGAGGAGACGCCAATGCGAGCGTATCAAGCGAGGGAAATCGAATCGAAATGGCAACGGGTCTGGGACGAGACGGGAGTTCACCGGACCGATCCGGACGTCGGAAAGACCAAGTTTTATACCCTGGAGCAGTTTCCCTATCCGTCGGGCGAAGGGATGCACATGGGGCATGTGAGGGTGTATTCCATCGGGGATGTGATCGCCCGGTTCAAACGGATGAACGGCTTCCGGGTGCTGCATCCGATGGGCGTGGACGCCTTCGGCTTGCCGGCGGAGAACGCGGCCATCAAGCGGGGGGTGAATCCCCGGGATTGGACCCTCAACAACATGAAGAAGTTCCGGGAGGAGCAGGAGCGGCTCGGAATCTCCTACGACTGGGACCGCTATGTGGCGACCTGCCTCCCCGACTACTACCGGTTCACCCAGTGGCTGTTCCTCCTTTTCTACGAGCGGGGATTGGCCTACCGGAAAAAGGCGCCGGTCAACTGGTGTCCCGACTGCGCGACCGTTCTGGCCAACGAACAGGTGGAGAACGGCAAGTGCTGGCGGTGCGACGCGGAGGTGACCAAGAAGGAGCTGGAGCAATGGTTCCTTAAGATCACCGATTACGCCGACCGGTTGCTGGAGGGGCTGGACCGCCTGCCCCGCTGGCCCGAACGGGTGAAGACGATGCAGCGCAACTGGATCGGGCGCAGCGAGGGGGCGAAAGTGACCTTCACCCTTCCGGAGCTGGACGATGAGCAGGTCACAGTCTTCACCACCCGCCCCGACACCCTGTACGGGGTGACGTACCTGGTGCTGGCGCCGGAACACCCCCTGGTGGACCGCCTGATCGCCGGGAAGGAGAAGGAAGGGGAGATCAGGGCGTTCATCGAGCGGATGCGGAAAGAGAGCGAAATTCAGCGGACCGCCGCCGACGCGGAAAAGGTGGGCATGGACACCGGAGCGGTGGCCCGGCATCCCTTGACCGGCGAAGAGGTTCCCGTCTGGATCGCCAACTACGTGTTGATGGATTACGGGACGGGCGCGGTGATGGGTGTTCCGGCCCACGACGAACGGGATTTTCAGTTCGCCAAAAAATACGGCCTGCCGATCCGCCGGGTGATCCGTCCCCGGGACGGGGAGTTGGAAGAGCCCCTTGCCGAGGCCTATACCGGTGAGGGCGTGTTGGCCGATTCCGGTCCCTTCGACGGCATGGACAACCGGGAGGCGATCCGTGCCATCTCCGAGCATCTGGCCGAAAAGGGACTCGGGGGCCCGGCGGTCACTTACCGGCTTCGCGACTGGCTGATCTCCCGTCAGCGGTACTGGGGATGCCCCATTCCCGTCGTCTACTGCGACAGCTGCGGAACGGTGCCGGTACCGAAGGAAGAATTGCCGGTGCTGCTTCCGGAGGACGTGGTCTTCGACGGCAAACGGAACCCGCTCACCACTTCGGAGTCCTTCGTCCGGACCGCCTGCCCCTCCTGCGGAGGACCTGCGCGGCGGGAGACGGACACGATGGACACCTTCATCGATTCCTCCTGGTATTTCCTCCGGTACGCCGATCCCAAGAACGATCGCCTTCCCTTCGATCCGGAGCGGATCCGGGAATGGCTGCCGGTCGACGAATACATCGGGGGAATCGAGCACGCCGTGCTCCATCTCCTTTACTCCCGCTTCTTCACCAAGGTGCTGTACGATGCGGGCCTGGTTCACGTCGACGAGCCCTTCACCAGCCTGTTGACCCAGGGCATGGTGTTGAGGGACGGGGCGAAGATGTCCAAGTCGAAGGGGAATACCGTCAGCCCGCTGGACATCATCGAAAGGTACGGAGCGGACACCGCCCGCCTGTTTATCCTGTTCGCCGCTCCGCCGGAGAGGGATCTGGAGTGGAGCGATTCCGGCGTAGAAGGGTGCTACCGCTTCCTGGGGCGGGTCTTCCGGTCGGTGACGGGACACGAGGAGCTGTTCCGCAACCGGCCCGATGCCCGGCCCGAAAAGGGACCCGCCCGGGATCTGCATCGCCGGATTCACCGCACCATCAAAAAGGTGACGGAGGATGTCGGGGAGCGGTACCATTTCAACACGGCGATCAGCGCGATTATGGAGCTGTTCAACGCGATCAGCGAATATCCGGAGGACGCTGACCGGGGAACCTTGGCCGATGCCCTGGAGACGGTCGTGATCCTGCTGGCTCCCTTTGCTCCCCATCTGTCGGAGGAATTGTGGCACGTCATGGGGCACGAGGCCAGCGTTCACGAACAGCCCTGGCCCGCCTACGATCCGGAGATGCTGGTGGAGGAAGAGGTGGAGATGGCCGTTCAGATCAACGGCAGGGTACGGGACAAACTGGTCGTGCCCGCCGAGGCGGATCGGGAAACGGTGGAGCAGTTGGCTCTCAATCAGGAACGCATCAAAAACCACCTGTCCGGCAAAACGGTGCGAAAGGTGATCGTGGTTCCCAAGAAGCTGATCAACATCGTCGCCAACTGAGGCGACCGAAAGGGGGGCGGTATAACCGCCCCCTTTCTTTTCGGTCGGAATGTCTTAACACGGGCAGGGGGGATGCGTCCCGATTGCCGTTTGCCGCGAAACCTCTGCATTTCCCGCCGGCCGCGCAACGGTTGTATCTCCGGCCCCTTTTTTGCGTTTGCCCGAGGATGTGATAGGATAAAATTTGCGTATTGAACGAGACACGGAGGCGAGAACATGGCGGACAAACGGTTGCGCCTCGACAAGTTCCTCGGCAGGATGGGCGTCGGGACGCGGAAGGAGATCCGGAAACTGGTCAAAGCGGGTCGGGTGACCGTGAACGGGGAAGTGGCCGGGGATCCGGGGATGCACGTGCTTGCGGAAAAGGACCGAATCGAAGTGGACGGTTTGCACATCGAATACCGGGAATTCATCTATCTCATGATGAACAAGCCCGCCGGGGTGGTTTCCGCCACGGCGGACCGGAGCTCGGAGACGGTGGTTCAGCTCCTCGAACCGGAACACGCCCTGTTTGAGCCGTTTCCGGTGGGACGGCTGGACAAGGATACCGAAGGGTTGCTTCTGCTCACCAACGACGGGAAGACGGCCCACCGGCTGCTTTCTCCAAAGCGGCGGGTGCCCAAGCGGTATTTTGCCCTCGTCCGGGGAGAGGTGACCGAAGCGGACGTGGAAGCCTTTCGGCGGGGCGTCGTCCTGGATGACGGTTATCAGACGCTGCCCGCGGAGCTCTCCATCCGCTCGTCCGGTCCGGAGTCCGAGACGGAAGTGACCGTCTATGAGGGAAAATACCATCAGGTGAAGCGGATGTTTGAAGCGGTGGGCAAACGGGTGGTTTACCTGAAACGCGTCGCCATGGGGCCCCTTCGGCTCGACCCGTCCCTGGAGGCGGGCGAGTACCGGGAGCTGACGGAGGAAGAAGTGGCCCTGCTCAAGGGAAAGGACATTGCGGGATGATGACGGAAGAGAGCCCGATTCAAAAGCGAAAGGCGGATCACATCCAGATCGCGCTGACCCGGGAGGTGACGGGCCGGGGGATCACCACCGGCATGGAGCGATACCGTTTTCGGCACGAGGCGTTGCCGGAGATCGATTTTTCCCGGGTTTCCCTCGCCACCTCCTTTTTGGGTCGACCCTTGAAGGCGCCCTTTCTGATCAGTTCCATGACCGGAGGGACGGAACAGGCGGGGCGGATCAATGCGGCCCTGGCGGAGGCCGCCCAGAAGCGGGGCTGGGCGATGGGCCTCGGATCCGTCCGAATGGCGATCGAACATCCGGAGACGGCGGCCACCTTCCAGGTGCGCTCCGTCGCTCCGGACATCCCCCTCTTGGCCAACCTGGGGGCGGTCCAGCTCAATTACGGTTATGGCCCCGATCAATGCCTCAGGGCCGTGGAATTGACGGGGGCCGACGGCCTGGTCCTCCACCTGAACGCCATGCAGGAGGTGTTTCAGCCCGAGGGAAACACCCGGTTCGGAAACCTGCTCCGGAAGATCGAGGAGGTGTGCCGGGCTCTGGAAGTGCCCGTCGGTGTCAAGGAGGTGGGCTTCGGCATTCACGGGCGGCTCGCCCGAAGGCTGTTTGATGCCGGGGTTCAGTTTGTGGATGTGGCCGGGGCCGGAGGAACCTCCTGGATTCAGGTGGAGAAATACCGCGCGAAGGATCCCCTGCTGGCGACGGCGGCGGAGGCCTTCGCCGATTGGGGGCTTCCCACCGCGGATTGCGTGCGGGATGTGCGCCGACACGTGCCGCAGGTCTGTTTGATCGCCAGCGGCGGCCTCAAAACCGGAGTTGACGCGGCCAAATCGATCGCCCTCGGTGCCGACCTGGCCGGATTCGGCCGCTCTCTGTTGCCCTCCGCCGCCACCTGTGATCCGGAGTCGATCATCCGGCAGATGGAGCGGATCGAGTTGGAGTGCAAAATCGCCATGTTTGGCGCCGGGATCGCCACCGTCGACCGGTTGAAGGGAACGGACCGGCTGCTGTGCGTGGGAGATCCGCCCGTTTCCGACTCTTGATGGGCCTTCTGGAAATATAAGGGGATTTGCGGTATACTGAACGTGCGTTCCGCGGACAACGGACCGCCTTTTCACCCCTTGCTTTCCGCCTCGTGCAGGGATTGTCGCACCTTTTCGACGTCCTCCGCAAATTTGGCGTGGGTGAGGCGGAACAGACGGTTCAGCACCGGATCAAATTCCCGCTCCAGCAGGTTGAGTCCCTCCTGGGTAATTCCTCCGGGAACGGCCACCCGTTCCTGCAGGCTCTCCAGGGAGAAACCGCCTTCGGTCAGCATCCGGGCGGTCCCCCGGGCCATCTGGATGACCAGCGGAATGGCCGTCTCCCGGGGAAGGCCGGTCACTTCCCCCGCGGTGCGGGCCAGTTGCTCCAGGAAGTGGGCCAAAAACGCCGGCCCGCAGCTGGCCAGGTCAGAGGCCACCCGGCAGTGTCGCTCGTCGATTTCCAGGGGCGTTCCGATCGCCGAAAGGAGGCGGAGCAATTCCTCCCGATCCTGAAGGGTGAGACGGCTGCCGGGGATGAAGAGGCAGGTTCCGTCCAGCACCGCGTGGGTGATGCTCGGAATGATCTTGGCGATTTTGGAGGGCAGGACCGCTTCCAGATCGCGGATCATTACCGGACTGGTAATGGAAATCATCATTTGGTCTTTTCCGGCCCATATGCCGATCTCATCCAGCACTTCCCGATAATCGCGGGGTTTGATGCACAGGAACACCCAGTCCGCTTCCCGGACCAGTTCGGCATTGCTTTCGGCGATTCGAATTCCGGGATGGGACTCGGCCAGCGCCTGCGCCTTGCTTCGAGTCCGGTTGCTAATCAGTATTTCCGACGGCCGGAGCGCCTCGGAGCGAATCAACGCTTCCACCAGGGTTCGTCCCATGCTTCCCGTGCCGATAAAACCGACCAACTTGCTCATCGCCCCTTCCCCCTTTTCGTCGCGGGAGCCGGGCCGGACTCGCCTGCCGGACCGGCCTTTTGCTTTTTATAAAGGTACGCGGCGGGCGGGGGGGGTTATGAAGCGGATGGGAAGACCCCTGAGGTGGACGACCTGCGGGGCAGGGGGCGGGCGGCCGTTCCGCGGTGCGATAAAGCCACCTGAAGCTTGCAGTGTGGGAGGGTGCTCAAATGGACGACCTTTGGACGCCCCGGGAGAAGAAGTTGGCCGTGTTGGCCGTCCTTTTGGCCGTCGCCTTGGCGGGCGTCGTCGCCGCGGATTGGCTGGGCGGGGAAGAGGAAGAGCAGGACCGGGTTCCTCTTGCGGCCTACACCCCGGACCGGGCGGCCCGTTCCGCCGAGGCCTCCGCGGAAACGGAGAAGGAGGAGGATGTGGTCGTCGATGTGAAGGGGGCGGTGGATCGGCCGGGCGTGTACCAGCTTCCCCCCGGGTCCCGGGTTCGGGATGCCCTGGACAAGGCGGGCGGAGCGGGGAAACAGGCGGATTTGGACCGGGTCAACCTGGCCCAACCCCTTGCTGACGGAATGGTGGTCTATATCCCCCGCCGCGGGGAGAAGATGCCTGATTTTCTGGATACCGGCGCTTCGGGAAGCGGGCAGGCGGGAGCCGGTCCGGGGAAAATCAACATCAACACCGCCTCCGCCGCCGAACTGGAGACGCTCGATGGGATCGGCCCCTCCAAGGCCGAGGCGATTCTTCGCTATCGGGAGGAGCACGGCCCCTTCACCGACGTCCGCGACCTGCTCAAGGTTCCCGGGATCGGTGAAAAAACCCTGGAGAAGTTTGCGGATCAGATCGCGGTGCATTGACGGGCATCGCATGCGGGCGGGAAGGGGGTGAGGATGCCCCTTCCTCCTTCGCCCCTTGAAAGGAACCCCTTCGCCGGATATACTGGAGACGTCCGTTCAGGGCGCGGCAAGCGGTCGCCCGGTATTCCCGGACATTACGAGGAGAGAATAATGGAAGAGAGTTGACTGGAGGATGGGTGTGCCGTCAGGGTGAGGGGCCGCGGCACACCCTTCCGCCCCTTGTCGGGAGCGAGTGGTTTTCGCCTGTGTTCGGGTGCCGGCGAGCATTTTTACGGAAATGAGGTGTGGCAGATGACGGTAAGGGTACGGTTTGCCCCCAGTCCCACGGGACATTTACATATCGGCAGCGCGAGGACGGCACTGTTCAATTTTCTGTTTGCCCGTAAGCACGGCGGGAAGTACATCCTCCGGATCGAGGATACCGACACCAGCCGCAACCGGGCCGATGCGGTGGAAGGATTTATCGACGGGTTCAAGTGGCTGGGGCTGGAGTGGGATGAAGGGCCGGATGTCGGCGGGGAGTTCGGCCCCTACACGTGCATGGAGCGACTGGATATTTATCGGCGGTATATTGATCGCCTGTTGGAGGAAGGCAAGGCCTACTACTGCTACTGCACCAAGGAAGAACTGGACAGGGAGAGGCAGGAGGCGAACGCCCGGGGCAAGGTTTATCGTTATTCGGGGAAATGCGCCCGCCTGGACGAGGAAACCCGAAACCGGTATGAGCGGGAAGGCCGCCCCAGAACCATCCGGTTCCGGGTACCGGAAGACCGGGAGATCGTCTTCCGGGATCTGATCCGGGGCGAGGTCCGCTTCCATACCAAGGACATGGGCGATTTTGTCATCGTCAAATCCAACGGGGTGCCCTTGTACAACCTGGCCGTCACCATCGACGACGCCCTGATGAAAATCACCCACGTCATTCGCGGGGAAGAGCATCTTTCCAACACTCCCGCCCAGCTGCTCCTTTATGAAGCCTTTGGCTGGAATCCTCCCGAGTTCGGACATCTTCCGCTGATTTTGAACGAAAGCGGGAAGAAGCTGTCCAAGCGGGATGAGACCGTCATGCAATTTATCGAGCAGTATCGCGAATCGGGGTACCTGCCCGAAGCGATCAACAATTACCTGGCTCTTCTGGGATGGTCTCCGCCGGGGGAATACGCCGAACAGGAGATCTTCTCCATGGACGAGCTGATCCGCCTCTTTTCCTTCGAACGAGTGAGCAAGGCGGGAGCGATTTTCGACCCCGAAAAACTGAAATGGATGAACGGGGAATACATCAAGAAGCTGGATGTCAAAACCCTGACGGATATGGCGCTTCCCTATTTGCAGGAGCACTACGGAATCGATGAGCCGGACCGCGAGTGGACGGAACAACTGGTGGCCCTCTACCAGCCGTCCCTTTCCCACCTTGAGGAGCTGCCCCGTCAGGCGGAGCTGTTCTTCCGGGATGATGTCCGCCACGATGAGGAAGCCAGGGAAGTGCTGAATCAACCCTCCGTCCCCGCCGTGCTGACCGCTTTCCGGGCGAAGGCGGCGGAGGCGGAGGATGCGGAATTCCAGCCGGCGAACATCAAGAAGATGCTGAAGGGAATCCAAAAGGAAACAGGCTACAGAGGAAAGCAGTTGTTCATGCCGATCCGGGCGGCCGTCACGGGACAAACCCACGGCCCGGACCTGAATCAAACCCTTTCCCTGTTGGGCAGGGAGAAGGTTATCCGCCGCATCGAACAGGTGATGGAGCAATTTTTGAATGCATAAAGGCGACTCCCTGAAAACAAAAGGGACCCGGCACCGGGCCCCTTTTGTTTAATGCTGGTAATAAGGGTTCATGCTGCGGTATTGGCTTCCGAATTGTTGGGCGGGTTGAGGCTGGGACATCGGCTGCACGGGAGGAACCGTTTGCATGGGCTGGGTTGCCTGTTGCTTCGGCACTCCCTGTTGCAGGATGCTCATCGCCTGGTTGGGAGACATGCCGGTTTGCGCGTGGCGCTGTACCCACTGTTGGGTGCTGGAAGGTTGTTGCCGGGATTGCGGTTGGAAACCGGCCGGCTGCTGGAACCGGGTGGAAATCGGTTGGGGAGAGGAGGCTTGGAAGCCGGTTTGTGCGACAGGCTGCTGTTGGAATTGGGGTTGGTGGACGGAGTAGGCCTGCTGCTTCAGCTGGCTGACTTCCTGCCGGGCCTGGGAAGCGATCTGGGAGATTTGCTGCAGTTTTTGGGCGTTAAAGGCTTCTTTTTGCGCCATGTTTTGGAGCTGGGTCCGGAGGTTGGGATCCATCACGGATGATTGCAGCTGTTGAGCCAACTGCTGATTGGACCGCTCCGCCTGCTCCAGCTGTTGGCACATGGAGCGAATCTGATCCATCTCCGATTCGATTCGGGAAATCACTTGATGCACGCAGGATACCTCCTTCAGATAAGATTTGATGTGTCCACCGTTACTATGAGTTGCGCGGATTGGAATTATGCACTTCCGAAAGGGATGAGAGGATTTGACAGGACGGTGAGATGCGCCGGATAAGGACGGTGAATATTGACAAAACCGCCTTCTTCAAATAAATTAAAATCAACGGAATAAAGCGGCGACGATCAACCTGCGTCCATTCACCCGGCCGGTGAAGGAGCCGCAGGTGCGAGCCGGGAAGGCGAAGACTCGCGGGGAGGAGAAACCCCGGAAGGTTTCCAGACCGCCGATCTTCGCCCGCCCGGCTATTTTTTTTCGAAGGAGGGAAATGGGATGTCCAATGCAGGGGGACCGTTGGAGGGAATCCGGGTGGTCGATGTGTCCCGGGTGCTGGCCGGTCCTTTTTGCACCATGATCCTGGGTGATTTGGGCGCCGAAGTCATCAAGGTGGAAGCGCCGGGGGGAAGCGATGAAACCCGGGGATGGGGTCCTCCTTACGCCGCCGGGGAAAGCGCCTATTACCTCTGCGCCAACCGAAACAAGAGGGGACTCACTCTCGATTTGAAGAAGGAAGAGGGGAAGCGGATCTTTCTCCGGCTTATTCGGGAAGCCGACGTGCTGGTTGAGAATTTCAAGGTGGGAACGCTGGCTCGAATGGGACTCGCTCCCGAGTGGCTCAGAAAGATCAACCCCCGCCTGGTGGTGGCGGAAATCACCGGGTTCGGCCAGACCGGCCCCCTCGCTTCCTTTCCCGGCTACGACTTCATCATTCAGGCGCTGGGAGGGCTGATGAGCATCACCGGGAGCGAGGAGAGCGGCCCGATGAAGGTGGGAGTCGCCATCGTCGACGTGTTGGCCGGATTGTACGCGGCCCTCGGGATCCTTGCCGCCCTCCACGAGCGCAAGCGGTCCGGAGAGGGGCAGGTGGTGGATACCGCACTGCTCGATGTGTGCGTGGCTTCCCTGGTGAATGTGGCCAGCAACTATCTGGTGGGGGGCAAGGTGGCGAAACGGCTCGGAAACGCCCACCCCAACATCGTACCTTACCAGTCCTTTCGCGCCGCCGATCAGGAGATGGCGATCGCCGTCGGCAACGACCGGCAGTTCCGCAGGCTGGCGGAGGTGATGGAGAAGCCGGAGCTGGCGGAGGACGGGCGTTTTGCAACCAACCGGGATCGCCTGAGCCGCCGGAAGGAACTGACGGAGGCCTTGCAGCAGGTGTTTGAGACCCGTCCTGCCCGGGAGTGGATGGAGCTGCTGCAGGGGGCGGGCATTCCCTGTGCTCCCATCCAGAGCATCGACCAGGTTTTCGGCCATCCCCAGGTGCGGGCGCGGGAGATGGTAGTGGAGATGACTCATCCCTCCGCAGAGAAGGTAAGGCTTGTGGGGAGTCCCCTCAAGTTGTCCCGCACGCCGGTCACCTATCGCCGGCATCCTCCCCTGGCCGGGGAGCACACGAAGGAAATTTTGACGGAGTTGGGGTATTCCGAAGAGGAGATCGAGAAGCTGAGACGAGAAGGCGTGATATGAAAAACTTTGGATTTCAGTTTTGGAAGGGGAGGCGAGGCAAATGTTTGATTTCTCCTATTCCGAAGAGCAGTTGGCGGTCAAGAAAATGGTGCGCAAGTTCGTGGACAAGGAGATCATGCCTTATATCCAGGAGTGGGACGCCAAGCAGCATTTTGAAACCGGCCTGCTGACAAAGCTGGCCGATCTGGGGTTGATGGGCGTCTGCATCCCGGAAAAATACGGCGGGCAGGGAATGGATTACAACACGCTGGCCATCGTCTGCGAGGAACTGGAGCGGGGGGACACCGCCTTCCGCACCGCCGTTTCCGTTCACACCGGGTTGAACAGCCTCACGCTCCTGCAATGGGGAAATGAGTTTCAGAAGGAGAAATACCTCATTCCCCAGGCCAAGGGGGAGAAGATCGGAGCGTACGGGCTTACCGAACCCAATGCCGGCTCCGATGTGGCGGCCATTCAGACCCGGGCGGTCCGGGACGGCGACTATTACGTCCTGAACGGCAGCAAAACCTGGATCTCCCTCTGCGACGTGGCCGACCATTTTTTGATTTTCGCCAAAACCGATCCGGACAAAGGGCACCGCGGCATCACCTGTTTCATCGTCGAGCGGACCTTTCCCGGGGTGACGACCCGCGGCTTCAAGGACAAGCTGGGAATCCGGGCGGGCAACACGGGAGAAGTGATACTGGAGGATGTGCGGGTTCCCGCGGAAAACCGCCTGGGGGAGGAGGGGGAAGGGTTCAAGATCGCCATGTCGGCGCTGGACAACGGCCGGTTTACCGTGGCCGCGGGCGCCGTGGGATTGACCCAGGCCTGTATCGAGGCCAGCGTCAAGTACGCAAAAGAAAGGGAAACCTTCGGCAAGCCGATCGGCAGGCACCAGCTGGTGCAGCAGATGATCGCCAAGATGGTGGCGGGTTATGAAGCGTCCCGGCTGCTGGTCTACCGGGTCGGCTGGATGAAAAACCGGGGGATGCGCAACACGCGGGAAGTTTCGCTGGCCAAGTGGTTTGCCTGTGATGTCGCCTTTCAGTCCGCCGTCGACGCTGTTCAGATTCACGGGGCCAACGGCTATTCCCACGAATTCCCCGTGGAGCGCTACCTTCGGAATGCCAAAGCTCCCGTCATCTATGAGGGAACCCGCGAGATTCACCAGATCATGCAAGGGGAGTACGCGCTGGGTTACCGAAAGGACAAGCCTCTCCGCAGGAACCTGCCCAAATGGCCCTTCGAGGAATGAGACGTTTTTCTGCCCGCCCCTTCCAGGCGGGCTTTTGCGCGAGTCCCAATTGCTGACAAAGGGACGGCCCCCGCGTTTGTCGAAAGGTGGAGAAAACGAAAAGACGCCCGGGATGTTCCGCGCGAAGAGACTCGAGGGGGGAATCGGATGGGAAAGACGATCATGCTGGCGGGACATGCCAAGCTTCCCCAGGGGATGGCCGCGAAAAGCGTGTTTGAGACCTTGACGATCACGGCGGAGATCGACCGGAAATACGGAGTGATCGTCCAAGCTTCCTGCACGCTGGCCACAAGCCACGCCCAGGCGTTTATCGGGGAACTTTTGAAGGGATACAGCTTGCTGGACGGCATCGATCCGATTCTCGATGCGATCAGGGAAGCGTATCAAGGAAAGGCGAAACAGGCTCTCGTTGCGGCCGCGAAGGATTTGTACGGACAATTTTTGCTGTACCGGGATAAGGAAGGGGTACATGGGAGGCAAAATTGACGCGCAACCTTGGCCCTGGGGTAGGTGTGGAAAAAGGACCTGATGAAGTCCCGCACCGGACCAAAGGGAACGCAGATGGCGGAAGGAGGTGAAGCGGGGCGCCAAACTACCCCCGATTCCTTCAGGCGGGCATCAGCGGCTCGACCGGTTCCTCCTCGAGCCTTTGGTTCATCAGCAGGCGCACGGCATCGTTGATGGGAAAAATGTTGATCAGTTCACCGCGCGCATTCATCACCCGGTAGTTGAGGGATGATCCCACCCGTTGAACCACATAATTTCCCATGCGGATGCGGTTCGAACCCTGGAGACTCATCAATTGCCGGCGGATCGCGATTTTCATACGCATTCCTCCTTTGAAGCGATTTTCTTTTTTGACCCTTGAATCTGTTCTGTTGGTCGCATTCCATTTCGCTCATGGCTAAACTCCTTCTTCCCGCAGTTTTTTGACGCTTCGGACATCCCCGCCGTTTGGAACTCAGTGACTCCTCTTCTCAGACGCGGTGTATCGCCTCCCGCCGCCGATTATAAAAACACAATACGATAATATAAAATTGTAGATTATTGTGATTGTCCTGGTTCACCCTGCCCGTTGTCTGGGCAAGGGCAACCAAGGATGATGGTGTTTGATGAGGTATGGGGGTAGCTTCACTTATCTTATAACCGCAATGATCTTTTTGTAAACATTTCTTTTTTATTACAGGAATGGGATTCCGCTTTTTCTCGCCGGATTGCGCATAAAGACAAAAACCTCCCCTGCACCAATGCAGGGGAGGTTTTTCGGTTGTCCGGCGGACCGAAATCTCAGGCAGACATGACTTTCCGGATCCGCTCCAGGGCCCAGTCGAGCTCTTCCCGGGTGATGGTGAGGGGAGGGGCGAAGCGGATTGTATTTTCATGGGTTTCCTTGCACAGGAGCCCGGCTTCCGCCAGCCGCTCGCAATGGGGGCGGGCCGGTTCGTAAAGTTCCATCCCGATAAACAGTCCTTTGCCGCGCACTTCCTTGATGATCGGATTTTGGATCTTGAGAAGTTCCGAGCGGAAATACTCGCCCAGTTCCAGGGAGCGCTCCGGCAGGCGCTCGTCCAAAAGCACCTCCAGCGCGGCGACGGCCACGGCGCAGGCCAGGGGGTTTCCACCGAAGGTGGATCCGTGGGAGCCCGGTTCGAAAACCCCCAGTACATCCCGGTCGGCGGCCGTGGCGGAGATGGGCATGACGCCTCCTCCCAAAGCTTTTCCGAGGATGTAGATGTCCGGCTTGACCCCTTCCCAGTCACAGGCGAACAGTTTTCCCGTCCGCCCGAACCCGGTTTGGATTTCGTCGGCGGCAAACAGGATGTTATGCTCCCGGCACAGCTGGTAGGTTTCCTTCAGGAATCCCTCCGGCGGGACGATCACGCCGGCTTCCCCCTGGATCGGTTCCATCAGGACCGCGGCGGTGTGAGGGGTGATCGCCTTGCGGAGGGCATCGATGTCTCCGTAGGGGACGACTTTGAAGCCGGGGGTCAGCGGGCCGAATCCCCGCTGATATTCTTCGTTGGATGAAAGGGAGACGGCGGTGATGGTCCTTCCGTGAAAGTTGTTCTCAAAGACGATGATTTCCGCCTGATCCCGCGGGATTCCCTTCACGTCGTATGCCCAGCGGCGGATGGCCTTGATGGCCGTTTCCACCGCTTCCGCCCCGGTGTTCATCGGCAGAACCATCTCTTTACCCGTCAATTCCGCCACCTTTTGGTAAAATTTACCTAATTGGTCGTTATGAAAGGAGCGGGAGGTGAGGGTGATCCGGTCCGCCTGCTCCTTGAGGGCGGCGATGATCCGGGGGTGACGATGGCCGTGGTTGAGGGCCGAGTAGGCGCTCAGCATGTCCATATACCGATTGCCATCGGCGTCTTCCACCCAGACGCCCTCTCCCTTGGAAATGACGATCGGAAGGGGGTGGTAGTTTTTGGCTCCGTAGTGCTCCGTCAGTTGGATAATCGCTTCGCTCGTGGTCATGGCGTCCTCCTTTGTGGGCATGTTCCGCAAGTCACTTATCCACATTGTAGTCGGAAGTGGCGGTTGAAATCAATGATCGACTTCATTTACAGAAAACCCATGGGTACTCTTTTGCAGGAGGTTGGCGCCGCTTGTTCCGATGCAGGAGGGAATTGGCAAAGGAGGGACGTTCCGCGAGGGAGGGGGTGGGGATTCTGAACTTATCTCCGGAAGGCAGGGGGGATGCTTTGGGGGAAGCGAAACACATTTTCGGGATCGTATTTGGCTTTTACCCTTCGCAATCGGGGGTAGTTTGCTCCGTAGTAAACCGGCCCGGAATTTTTAATTCCTTGGTCCGGAACGTTGATATAGGACCCGACGATGAAAGGCTGGAGCTTCCGGCGCGTGTTGCGAACAAGGGCGATATTTTTGGCGGCTTCGGAACGCTTGATCCATGAACTGTTCCACTCGACGTAAAATTTGGCTTTCCGCCAGAAGAACGCCGTCGCCTCAGGGGGGATGCGGCTTACAGCGCCGCCCCAGTTGAGGAAAAAGAAACCTGCGGGGGATCCGGGTGTCGCTTTCTCTAAAAATTGGCGCATGACCTGAATCGCCCTTTCCGGGAACGGGCGCATCGCGAAACCGGAAGAGAACTGGTTGCTCCACCTTTGGGTAAGGACCGGATCGGGAGGCAACAAAAAGTTTACGGCTTTCGGGTATGGCAACCACCGGATGATCTTCGTCGTGGGAGTGCCGACGCTCAATACAGGCTTCAACAGGCGTACGGCCTCCCTTTTTGGTCCCAGGAACAGCCCCTGCATGGTGACACGGCCTCCGATTTTCGGGCCGATTTCCAAGTAGGTGCCCAGCCTCGTATCGACGGAAGGAGCCCATCGCTGCCATACTCTGAATACCTTTGCGAACTGATTCCATGGCCAGATGATGCGGAATACTGTCGCCCTGGCCGGGGCGCGATGCACTTTGAATTTGTATTTGGTATATATCCCGAAGTTTCCGCCGCCACCTCCGCGGGTAGCCCACAGGAGGTCCGCGTGACGATTTTGGTCTGCGCGAATCACCCTTCCCTTCGCATCCACCATTTCCACTCCGATCAGGTTATCGCTGAGAAGGCCGATCGATCGCTGGAGAGGCCCGATTCCCCCGCCGGGTGTGATGCCGCCGATCCCGACAGAAGGGCTGTCGCCAAAGGGGGACATAAATCCTTGCCGTGCGAGGGTCTTCACGATTCTTCCCACGGTGTTGCCCGTCTCAACGATCGCAATTCCCTTTTTTTTATCCAACCAAATCTTTTTCATACCGCTTACATCGATGACAATCCCCCCGTTGACCTGGGAGAGATTCGTTTCCAACGCATGCCTTCCGCTCCTGGCGCGGATGGGGACGCGATTCTCACGGGCCCATCTGATGGCGTTTGCTACATCTTGCGTCCTTTGGGCAAACACAAACACTTTGGGAAACCTGTTCGTATGGGGATCCCAATTCTTGCGCGCCCGTTCATAGCCTGGATCTCCTCTGAAGATGACCCGCCCGGTCAGCCGCGCTTTTGATTTCAACCTTTCCAACCTCCTTTGAGCGAACGTTGCAAATTATCCTATGTGGAACATCGGGGCATGGCGTGGACCGATATATCGGCAGAAATCTTTTTTTCTATCGTCGGGCTCGTGCAAAAGGTCGTCCATCGCGAACACATGGTGAATGGAACTTTTTTTTGCCGTTGAAAAGCGGAAAGGCAACCCTTATTCATCGGGAGGGTCGGCCGGGAGGAGGGGGGTTTCAACGCATCCGATTTCGCCGGACGGTGGATCGTCGATGCTTCGGGTGCGGATTTTTTGAAAAAAGATTGTTGACGGAATTCTGGGGAATCCCTTATAATTAAATACAAGTTTTCTGACGGGAATGACAAGGAAATACCGCATGCAGCACTCTTATCCAGAGCGGCGGAGGGACTGGCCCGATGAAGCCCGGCAACCCCGGAATCATTCCGGAAGGTGCCAATTCCTGCGGAAACCTTCGGGTTTCCGAGAGATAAGAGGAGAGCGGCATCACCGAGCCTCTTCTCCTGGATAAGGGAAGGGGCTTATTTATTTAAAAAAGGGGGATTTATCGATGGCGGAAGAGAAGCAGTATCGGCCGGAGACGCTGGCGGTGCACGGGGGGCAGGAACCGGATCCCACCACCCTTTCGCGGGCGGTGCCCATCTATCAGACGACATCTTATGTTTTCCGCGACACCGAACACGCGGCCAATCTGTTTGCGCTGAAGGAGTTCGGCAACATCTACACGAGGATCATGAACCCGACGCAGGATGTGTTTGAAAAGCGCATCGCCGCCTTGGAAGGCGGTGTGGGGGCGCTGGCGACGGCCTCCGGCCAGGCGGCCATCACCTACTCCATCCTGAACATCGCCAAGGCGGGGGATGAAATCGTCTCCTCCAGCAGCCTGTACGGAGGAACTTACAACCTGTTCCATTATACCCTGCCCAAGCTGGGCATTACGGTGAAATTCGTCGATCCCTCCGACCCGGAGAATTTCCGCAAGGCGATCACCGATCGGACGCGGGCCGTCTTTGGGGAGATCATCGGCAATCCCAAGTTGGATGTGCTCGATCTGGAAACGGTGGCTGCCATCGCCCATGAAGCGGGGATTCCGCTCATCGTCGACAACACCTTCGCAACCCCGCACCTGTGCCGGCCCTTTGATTTCGGGGCGGATATCGTCATCCACTCCGCGACCAAATTCATCGGCGGCCACGGCACGTCCATCGGGGGCGTGATCGTCGATTCGGGGAAATTCGATTGGACGAACGGCAAGTTCCCCGAATTGACGGAACCGGATCCCAGCTATCACGGCGTTTCCTACACCGAAGCGGTTGGTCCTCTGGCCTACATCATCAAGGCGCGGGTGCAGCTGCTTCGGGACATCGGCGCGGCGCTGTCGCCCTTCAACGCCTTCCTGTTCCTGCAGGGGCTTGAAACGCTGCACTTGCGGATGGAGCGGCACAGCGAAAACGCGCTGAAGATCGCCCGCTACCTCCGGGAGCACGACGCGGTGGAATGGGTCAGCTATCCGGGATTGGAGGATCATCCGTCTCATGAATTGGCGAAGAAATATCTGCCCAAGGGGCAAGGCGCCATCCTCACCTTCGGAATTCGGGGCGGTCTGGAGGCCGGAAAGAAACTGATCGAAAACCTGAAGCTGTTCTCCCACTTGGCAAACGTCGGCGATTCCAAATCTCTGGTGATTCACCCCGCCAGCACCACGCACCAGCAACTGACGCCCGAGGAGCAGGTTTCCACCGGGGTGACGCCGGATCTGGTCCGCCTGTCGGTGGGTACGGAAGCGGTGGAGGACCTGATCGATGACCTGGACCAGGCGCTGAAAAAGAGCCAAAGCGCAGTGGGCGTCTAAACCCTGAACAGGGTGGATGATCCGCGGCTGTCCGGCCGTTCTCGGACACGTACACGCATCTGGGAGGGATCGGCGTGCATCTCGACTCCCGATTGGCACAAATTGGAACGAAGAAGGAAAAAAGCACGGGAGCAATCAGCTATCCCGTCTACCATGCGACGGCCTACCGCCATCCCGCCCTCGGGGAAAGCACCGGTTACGATTATTCCCGGACGGCCAATCCCACCCGGGATGTGCTGGAAGAAGCGATTGCCTCCTTGGAAGGGGGAGACGACGGTTTTGCCTGCAGTTCGGGGATGGCGGCGATCCAGACGATGATGGGTCTCTTTTCCCAGGGGGATCACCTGGTCGTTTCCCTGGATTTGTACGGCGGGACCTACCGGCTGTTTGAACAGGTCCTCACGGGCTACGGCCTTTCCTTCAGCTATGTCGACATGCGGGATCTTCCCGCCGTCATG
The DNA here is from genome assembly GCF_003001905.1 of Planifilum fimeticola. Lineage (NCBI taxonomy): Bacteria > Bacillati > Bacillota > Bacilli > Caryophanales > Thermoactinomycetaceae > Planifilum > Planifilum fimeticola. Next base: position 107,391 of record NZ_PVNE01000008.1, on the reverse strand, counting down.
AAGGCGATTCGATCTCAAACAAAAGCCCTGTTCGTGGAAACGCCGACCAATCCGCAGCTGCAGGTGGCCGACCTCCGCGCCTTGGCCGAAACGGCCCGGCGCCACGGATTGATCCTGATCGTCGACAACACCCTCATGACCCCTTATCTGCAGCGGCCGCTCGCGCTGGGGGCGGACATCGTCATCCACAGCGCCACCAAGTATCTGGGGGGCCACAACGACGTGCTGGCGGGCCTGATCGTGACCAAAGGGGAGGAACTGACGGAGAGGATGCGGTTCCTTCACAACTCCATCGGTGCGGTGCTCGCTCCCCAGGATGCCTGGTTGCTGATGAGGGGGATGAAGACCTTGGCGCTCCGGATGGAGCGCCATCAGACCAATGCGGAAGCCTTGGCCAGAACCTTGGCGGAGCATCCGCTCGTGGAGAAGGTGTATTATCCCGCCCTCGATCCGGAGGCGAAGGCGGTGCAGAGCTCCCAGGCGGCCGGATTCGGGGGGATGCTCTCCTTTCGGGTCACGGATCCCGGTCTGGTGGCTCCCTTCCTTCGCTCCCTCAAGCTGATCTCCTTTGCGGAGAGCCTGGGTGGTGTGGAAAGTCTCGTCACCTATCCCGCCACCCAGACCCACGCGGACATGCCCGAGGAGAGGCGGCGACAGGCGGGGGTCTGCGACCGGCTGCTGCGGCTTTCCGTCGGCATCGAGCATCCGGAGGACCTGATCGAGGACGTGAACCAGGCGTTGGCTAGGGCGGAACGGATCCTGAAAGGAGGGGGAACCGGTGGAATTCGGAACCCGGCTTCTTCACAACGGCAATGAGGTGGACCCCCATACCGGGGCGGCGAGCATCCCGGTGTACCTGGCCTCCACCTACCATCAGTTTGATCCGGCCCGGCCGGGCCGGTTCGATTACGCCCGATCCGGCAATCCGACCCGGCTTGCCCTGGAGCGGACCATCGCAGAGCTGGAGGGGGGCGTGCGGGGCTTTGCCTTTTCCTCGGGGATGGCCGCGATTTCCACGGTGTTCCTCCTGTTTTCATCCGGCGATCATCTCGTCGTTTCCCGGGATGTGTACGGCGGGACTTACCGGGTGCTGACCCAGGTACTTTCCCGCTTGGGGATTTCCTGCACCTTCGTCGACACCGCCGATCTGGAGCAGGTGGAGGCGGCGATCCGTCCGGAAACCCGGGGATTGTTCGTCGAGACGCCCTCCAATCCCACGCTGAAGGTGACCGATTTGGCCGGGGTGGCCGCGATTGCCCGCTCCCGCGGCCTGATCCTGATCGTCGACAACACCTTTTTGACCCCATATTTTCAGACACCCCTTGAGCTCGGAGCGGACATCGTGGTACACAGCGCCACCAAGTTTCTCGGAGGTCACAGCGACGTGGTGGCCGGTCTGGTGGTGGCCAAGGAGGAGGAGCTGGCGGAACGGATCGGGACGCTGCAAAACACCGTCGGCGCCGTTTTGGGGGTGCAGGACGCCTGGCTGCTTCAGCGGGGAATGAAAACCCTGAAGGCCCGGATGGATGTCTCGACGAGGAGCGCGGCGCGGATCTCCGAATGGTTGGCGGATCACCCGGCGGTCCGGCGGGTGTATTACACCGGCTTGCCCGGCCACCCCGGTTACCGCCTGCAGGCCAAGCAGGCCCGGGGGCACGGGGCCGTTCTGTCCTTTGACGTGGGGAGCCGGGAGAGGGCGATGCAGGTCCTGAAAAGGGTGACCCTCCCTCTCGTCGCCGTCAGCCTGGGAGCGGTGGAAAGCATCTTGTCCCATCCGGCCACGATGTCCCATGCGTCGATGCCCCGGGAGGAACGGGAGCGCCGGGGCATCACCGACGGGCTCCTCCGCCTCTCTGTGGGGCTGGAGAATGCCGAAGACCTGATCGCCGACCTGGCCGAAGCGCTGGCGGAAAAAAAGGTGTTCGCCGTGGGCGGCGGATGAAAAAAAGCCTTTGCCTGTCAAAAAACGTTTTATGCCTGTCTGGAAGACGGGCGTTTTTTTTTGGGAGGCGTGAGAGAGGGGTCTGCACGAAAGAAAAAAGCGGATGTTGCGGACCTCTTCTTCCGGCCTTCCGGTCTACCCCGGTTTTTTCGGCCGGGTTTTGGGGGGCATCATGACGCATTTCCGGACATGTTGTACAATGGGATAGAAAAAGGGTTGAAAAGGAGTATTTGGCGATGACGATCAAATCGGACAAATGGATCCGTAAGATGGCCCTGGAGCACGGGATGATCGAGCCGTTTGTCGATCGGAACGTGGGCAAGGGGGAGGCCGTCAGCTACGGATTGAGCAGTTACGGCTACGATCTGCGCGTGGCCGACGAGTTCAAGATCTTTCACAACGCCCTCCATACCGTGATCGATCCGAAAAACATCGATTCCAATTCCTTCGTCGACTTCAAAGGGGATGTGTGCATCATCCCTCCCAACTCCTTCGCCTTGGCTCGTTCCGTGGAATATTTCCGCATTCCGGAAAACGTTCTCACCATCTGCGTCGGAAAATCGACGTATGCCCGCTGCGGAATCATCACCAACGTGACCCCCTTCGAGCCGGGATGGGAGGGGTACGTCACGCTGGAGATTTCCAACACCACCCCTTTGCCCGCCAAGATTTACGCCAATGAGGGGTTGTGCCAGGTTCTCTTCTTCGAAAGCGATGAACCCTGCGAAGTTTCGTACCGGACCAAGCAGGGCAAATACCAGAATCAGCGGGGAATTACGCTGCCCCGCGTGTAAAGAATGCTTCCGCCCTTGAGAAAGAGCCGCCGATCAATTTTTTTGGGCGGGAGAAAAAGGGGATTCTTTCTTCCCCGTTGAAAAGAGACTAAAGATGGAAAGTTTCCCCTGCGAAAGGGGATTTTCTTTCCCTTGGGACACGAGCCGGGGATGGAAGAGCTGTTCCAGCCGCCGGAAAATCCTTGATGCCCCCGCATACTCTTATTTGCGGGGGCTTCGAGGAATTTTTCTCAGATTAAGATTAAACAGTGAGGAGGCATCCTGTGAAAGAAAAACTGGAGCAACTGCGAAGGCGAGTGCAGGAAATCAATGATTTGGAATCCATTTTGTCGCTCGCGTTTTGGGATCAGGCGACTTACATGCCTTCGGGAGGCGGCGAGGCGCGGGCCCGCCAACTGGCGACCCTGGGGAGGATTTCCCACGAAAAACTGACGGATCCGGCCATCGGACAGCTGCTGGAGGATTTGCGGGAGTATGAAAAGGAGCTCCCGGCCGATTCCGACGAAGCCGGGCTGATCCGGATCACGCGACGGATGTACGAGAAGGCGGTCAACATCCCGTCCGATTTCATCTCCGAGTTTTACAAACACCAGTCCGATTCGTATCATGTGTGGATGAAGGCCCGGGAGGAAAACGACTTTGAGGTCGCCCGGCCCAATCTGGAGAAAACGCTGGAGTACAGCCGCCAGCTCGCCGATTTCTTCCCCGGGTATGAGCATATCGCCGATCCGCTCATCGATTATCGGGATCCCGGCATGACCGTGAGCGTGATTCGCCCCCTGTTTGCCGAGCTGCGCAAGCAGCTGGTCCCCCTGGTGGAGGCGATCACCGAAAAGCCCGAGGTTTCGGATGCCTGCGTCCGGCAAACCTTTCCTCAGGATAAACAGCTGGCTTTCGGTCTCGAGGTGATCAAACGCCTGGGTTACGACCTGGACCGGGGCAGGCAGGATCTGACGGCGCATCCCTTCATGATCAAGTTTTCCCTCGGGGATGTGCGGATCACCACCCGGGTGAAGGAGGACGATCTGAGGGAGGCTCTGTTCAGCACCATCCACGAGGCGGGCCACGCGATGTATGAACAGGGGATCAACCGGGAATACGAGGGAACTCCCCTGGCCGACGGCGCCTCCTCCGGAGTGCACGAAAGCCAGTCCCGCCTGTGGGAAAACATCGTCGGCAGAAGCCGGGGTTTCTGGAACTACTTTTATCCCCGCCTTCAGAAGGTTTTCCCCGGCGAATTGGGTTCCGTCGACCTGGACACCTTCTACCGGGCCATCAACAAGGTGGAGCGTTCCCTGATTCGGACCGATGCCGACGAAGTGACCTACAACCTGCACGTAATCATGCGCTTTGATTTTGAGCTGGATCTTCTGGAGGGGCGGCTCGCCGTCCGGGATTTGCCGGAGGCGTGGCGGGAGCGGATGAAGGCCGATCTGGGAATCGAACCGCCGGATGACAAAACCGGCGTCCTTCAGGATATGCATTGGTACCAAGACATGATCGGCGGGATGTTCCAGGGATACACCCTGGGCAACGTCCTGAGCGGTCTCTTTTATGAAGCGGCCCTCAAAGACCACCCGGAAATTCCCTCCGAAATGGAGCGGGGAGAATTCGGGACGCTGCGCCGCTGGCTGACCGAGAACATCTACCGGCATGGATCGAAATACACCGCCGGGGAGCTGGTGGAGCGGGTCACCGGCGGGCCGATGACCATCGAGCCCTACATGCGGTATCTCCGGTCCAAGTACGGTGAACTGTACGAACTTTGACACTGTCTCTCCGGATCGGACGGGGCAGGCTTTTGCCGAAGAAACCGGCTTCCTTTTTCCGCACCGGTTGATATTTCCGGCCGGGGCGGATTTTCTTTTTGAGCCGGTTTCCCGCAACCGATTGCGGCGGGGCTTACAAGTGAAGGAGGAGAAGGATGGTTATCGAAGGGAGACTCGTTCCGGCCGTTTTTCTGGAGCGGCTCAACCGTTTTGAAGCATTGGTCCGCCTCGGAAAGCGGGTGGAGAGGGTGCACGTTCCCAATACGGGAAGGCTGAAGGAATTGCTGCTGCCCGGTGTCGAGGTCAGGCTCCTTGAGTCGGATAATCCCCGTCGAAAAACCCGGTACAGCCTGGTCTTCGCCCGGAAGAAGGAACACTGGTTCTGCATCGCCTCCGCCTGGGCCAATCGAGTGTTCGCGGAAGCGGTGAAACGGGGCGACGTCGGTTGGCTGTCCGGGGAGGTTCGGGGGGAAGTCCGCCGACAGGGGAGCCGGATGGATTTTTTGATCGGCGGCAATACCTGGGTGGAAGTGAAGGGCGTCACCTACGAGGAAGAAGGGATCGCCCGGTTTCCCGACGCGCCGACGGAGCGGGGAAGGCGCCACCTGGAGGAGTTGATCCGGCTCAGGAGAAGCGGCGCCTGCTCCGCCGTCGTCTTTGTCGCGATGATGGAGCAGGTGACGCGCTTTGAGCCCTTTGCCCGGATCGACCCGGCCTTCGCCGGGAAGCTGAGGGAAGCGGCGGCCAGCGGGGTATGGGTCCGGGCCTACAAATGCCGCGTCCGACCGGAAGAAGTCGTCCTGGCGGAAGAACTGCCGGTGGATTTGTTTGTCGGGGATTCCTCCTGAAGGGAGGGGGCCGCGCTTTTCCCCTTGCCTGCGGGGTGTTTTGTGTGTATGATTTTGTGTGTATGATATTATCATCTTTCTTCTGAAATGAGGGGATTTTCGTTGCCCACCGTGTTCTGTCAGTGAATTTGCAAGACATGAGCAGTGGAAAAACCTGGCGTTGGTCAGGTTTCTTTCCCGTGCCCATGTTTTCCGGTTTTGATGAACACGGTGGCATTTCCATTCTCCCATCCGAAAGAAAGGCCATTTTGCCGGCACCGTTCCGGTGATGGCTTCGAGAAAAGGGCATGGATGAACACCGGTTCGTCCATGCCCTTTTGAATTGGGACGGAAATCGCCCTTGTGTTCGAACGGCATCAAAAACCTGAAGGGGGATTTCCGGATGAAGAACCCGTTTGCCTATCGGATGTACCTTTTATATAGTGCCGTCGTCTCCTTTGCCATGGCGTTGATGTCGACGGTGGCCAGCGTCTATTACATTCGAACCGTCGAGATGGACGCCTTCCAGTTGCTGATGACCGGTTTTGCCCTGGAGATGTCCGTCTTTCTCTTCGAGATTCCCACGGGGGTTGTGGCGGATCTCTACAGCCGGAAGCGGTCTATGGCGATCGGGCTTTTGCTTGTCGGATGCGGGTTTATGCTGGAGGGGATGATCCCTCTGTTCACCGTCGTCCTGGCGGCGCAGGTGCTGTGGGGGGTGGGTTACACCTTCCTGAGCGGAGCGGATCAGGCGTGGATCGCCGACGAGCTGAAGACGAAGCGGCTGGAGGGGGTGCTTCTGCGGGGAACGCAGATCGGACAGATGTTTTCCCTGCTGGGGATGCTGGCCGGCGTTTTGCTGGCCAATATCACCTTGAATCTGCCGCTGATCATTTCCGGGCTGTTGCTGATCGGGTTCTCTCTCTTTGTGGTCCTCTTGTTCCCCGAAACCGGGTTCACCCCGTCCCCGGCCCGGCGCCGGCACCCCTGGCGATCGGCCTGGGGCACCTTTCAAACCGGGCTGGGGGCGGTGCGGAGGAGCACCATCCTGCTGGCCGCTCTTTGGATCAGCCTGCTCACCGGGTTGTACAGTGAAGGGTTTGACCGCCTGTGGACCCTTCATCTGCTGGAAAACTTCACTCTGCCCGGAATCGGGAATCTGAACGAAGTGGTCTGGATCGGCTTGATCAACGCCGGGGCCCTGGTGTTGAACATCCTGGTCGTCGAGGGCATCCGGCGCCGGATGGACCGGACAGGGCGTCTGGAGAAAGTGTGGGTGCTCCTGATGCTGAACGGTCTGTTGGTCTGCGCGATCGTCTCCTTTGCCCTGGCCGGTCAGTGGTGGTTCGCCCTGGCTACCTATTGGGCGGCCGCCGTCTTGCGGAAAACCAACGAGCCGATCTACAGCGCGTGGCTCAACGAACAAATCAGGGATTCCCGCCTCCGGGCCACCATCCTTTCGACCCAGGGGCAGGTGACTTCTCTGGGGGAGATCTTCGGAGGCCCCCTGGTGGGAGCGGTGGTGTGGAAGGGAACCGTTTCCGCAGGTCTGATCGCCTCCGGCGTCATTTTGGCTCCCGTCGTCTTTTTGTACCTGCTCCTCTGGAGGAAGAAAGCGGCAAAGCGAGAGGTTCCTTCCCGGAGCGCGTAAGGATGGTCGGGACCGGAACGCATCGTTCCGGTCCCCTTTTTTGCTTCGCCACCGGAGACCGGGAGAAGGATGTGCCGATCCGGTTGGAAATGGAGGAATTTTGTACCTTTTTGTCGAACCTGTTCCCAGCCTCGGCGGGTGGGATGGGAAGTGCGACGTCGCTTGGTGGTTTTTGTTTCGGGATGGATTTTCGGCATCGCGCTGGCGTCGAAGGTGTCCGTAGACTGGCGCCTCTGGGCGGGAGTGTCGGTTCTCCTGGCCGCGGCCGGATGGATGGAACATCGCTATTTCCGACGCCTTCTCCCCCTTACCCTGTTTTTTGTCGGCCTCTTCGCAGGAGGTGCCCATCTGGGGTGGACGGAGGAGGGAAACCGATCGGCGATTGCCGAGGCGGTGCCTCAGGATGCAGGGGAAGTGCGGGCGTTTGTCGCCGGGCGGATCGCATCGGTGCCGGAGATGGACGGGGATCGGCTGCGCTTTACCCTGGAGGTGCGCTCCTTTGCCGTCGAGGGGGCGCGTCCCCGTTCGATTCCCGGCGAAAGGGTGGCGACCCGGGTGATGCTGCGAAGCGCCCGGGAGCAGGACTTCGTCCGCGGGTGGAAGAGGGGGACGAAAATTGTGGCCCCCGTCATCCTGGAACGCCCCTCTCCCGCCCGCAACCCGGGCGGCTTTGATTACCGCCGCCATCTTTACCGGCAGGGGATCCATTGGACGGCCCGAATCGACGGGCTGACGCGGGTGACGGCGGCTCCGGATCCCTCTCCGGGTTTCCGGGGGGCTATCGACGATCTGCGCCGATGGTTGAGAGAGCGGGTGGAGGCCCTTTACCCGGAAGAGACCGCCGGCCTGGTACGCGCAATGATCCTGGGGGAGCGGGAAGCCGTCCCCCCGGATGCGGAGGAGGATTTCGCCCTCCTCGGCCTGGCGCATCTTTTGGCCATCTCCGGCCTGCATGTCGGGGTGTTTGTGGGCTCCATCTACGAAATGTTGAAGGCAATCGGCCTGACCCGGGAAAAAGCGGCGGGGGCAGTGCTCCTTCTCCTGCCGCCGATGGCGCTGTTGACCGGGGTGGGAGCCCCGGTGGTCCGGGCGTCCATCATGGCGGGCTTGGCCCTTCTCGCGGTGATCCTCCGCCGCTGGCGGGACGGCCTCACCTTTTTGGCGGTGGCGGCCTGGATACTGCTGCTATGGAATCCGTACCAGCTGTTTCAGCCGGGATTTCAGCTTTCCTTCGCCGTCACCCTGGCTCTGCTGGTGGGAGCGGGTCCGGTCGCCGGAATCATGCCCTTTCCCTGGACATGGCTCAACCGGATCGCCGCCGTCACGTTGGTGGCCCAACTGGCCTCGTTTCCCCTGATCATTTTCCATTTTTACGAGTTTTCCTTCCTCTCCTGGGGAATCAACCTGGCGGCCGTTCCGGTTGTCAGCCTTCTGGTCATCCCCCTGGCAATGCTTGCCTTGGCCCTGGGGTCGGTGCACGAAGGGCTGGCCTTTTTCCCTGCGCTTTTGTCCTCCTCCGCGCTGTCGGCGCTGTTGAAGGGGACCGACTTCCTTGCACGATGGAGTTGGGCGCATCCGTCCTGGTCTCCGCCGCCGGTCTGGTGGCTGGCGGCCTACGCCGTCGTCTGTTTCCAGGGGCTGGTCGCCTGGACCGGGGATGTTCGGCGGAAGGCTCTTCACCGGACCGCCTTCCTGCTGATGATGTTCGGCCTCGTCGCCTATGCCTGGGCGCCGGAGGTCTTCGTGCGGGAGCGGGAGGTGCGGATCGCGTTTCTGGATGTGGGGCAGGGGGATTGCGCCGTCATCGAAACCCCCGGCGGGCAGGTGATCCTGGTGGACGGGGGAGGGCGGCTTCCGCTGCCCCGGCAGGATTGGCAGAGGCGGCGAAAGGAGCATGACGTGGGCCGGGACGTGGTGGTTCCCTATCTGAAATACCGGGGCATCCGGGAAATCGATTATCTCGTGATCACCCACGGCGACGCCGACCATGTGGGGGGACTTGCGGCGGTGGCCGAGCGCTTTCCGGTGCGGCGGGTGATCCGCAATCCCCACGCACCGGGTTCGGAGGTGGAGCGTCGGCTGATGCGGCTGCTGGAGGATCGGGGAGCGGCGGTGTACACGGCTCCGCGGGGGAGCGGTTGGTCCCTGGAGCCCGGAGTCGCCTGGCAGTTTCTCCATCCCGAGCGGGAGGTTTCGCCCGGGGAGAAGACCAATGACGATTCCGTCGTCTTTCTCCTCTATGCCTACGGGCGGACGGTGCTGATGACCGGGGATATCGAGAAGGGGGCGGAGCGGGAGATCGCCGCCGCCTGGAATCTGCCTCCGGTGGACTGGCTGAAGGTGGCCCACCACGGAAGCCGAACCTCCACCCATTCCGCTTGGTTGAAGGAGGTGCATCCCGCCCAGGCGGTGATCTCCGTGGGGGAGCACAACCGCTTCGGACACCCGGCTCCGGAGGTGCTCCGGCGGTTGGAGGAGCGGGGCGTCCGGATCTGGCGGACGGACCGGCACGGAGCGGTGACGGTGCGAATCTCCCCTTCGGGGAGGATGCGGGTGGAAACGATGCTTGCAACGGATTAAGAGGAGCGGATGAGGAGGGAATTCTGTGGGATTTGTCGCTTTTATCATCGCTTTGATCTACACGATATGGTTTGTCAATTGCATGGAGAGGATCGCCGCTCACTTGAAAGGCATCAGTGAATCCCTGGAGCGCGTTCAAATTCAGTTGGGAAACATCAAGGAAACCATGAGAAGGGAGCAGGCGAAAAAAATTTGGTCCCAGCGGGAGGAGAAGGAGTGAACCGGTGACGTTTTGGAAGGGATAAAAGGAAAGCCCCCGGGTCATGCCCTACGGCCCCGGGGAACCTCAACGGAAACTCTTACGCGATTCAGTTTCAGGGCCGTTCCACGATCCGTCGCGGGTGCGGAGAAAGGCTTCAATTTGTTTTCGATGATGTTCATCGTGGTCGGCCAATCCTTTGAGATAATCCGTCAGTGTCAGGGAGCGGTTCCGGATCGAGAAGGGGGCGTCCCGGTCTGTTCCGGGAACCGATTCCAGGCGCTTGAGCAAACGGGTGCGGGTGTGATGGAAGGCGGCCAACACTTCCTCCCGGGTGGCCTCTTCCCGGGCCCACCGGGCGGCCCGTGCGTTTAAATCGTCCGCTCTTACCGAGGTGGGGGGCACCGTCTTGCCGGGCCGGAGCTGATCCAGCCGTTCGTTCAGCAGGAACCGGTCCCACTCCATCAGGTGGGCGATGATTTCCCCCGGGGACCACTTTCCCTCGGCGATCGGCATCAGCCACCATCTTTCCGGGATCCCTTTCAAGGACTGCACAAAATCGTTCATCTTCCGAAAACGGATGAGTATGCTTTCATAGGACACGGACATCGCCTCTGTCAGCTTTCATCCTCTTTTTCGGCGGATTCCCATCTTGCCGCCCATGCCTCCACTTCCACCTTGAGGTGGGGAAGGGCCAAGGAGGAGACGAAGCCCAGGGTCATCGCCGGGGGCGTTCCCCCGTGGAACCGGCCGAAAATCTCCTTGAAGCGGCTCCAATCGATGGGTTCGGTCAGCCAGATATTGAGCTTGATGATATTGTCGGCGGTGACGCCCTCGCTTTCCAAGATGCGCCGCACATTGTCCAAGGCGTTTTCAAATTGAGATTCCACATCGTCCGGAAAGTTTCCCACGGCGTCGTTTCCCACCTGGCCGGAAAGGACGAGCAGATCGGCTCCCCGGGGGACGACGGTGAGATGGGTGTAGGTTCCGATGGGAGGCGCCACGGTTTCGGGATTTGTGCGGGTTACTTTCATCGCGTTCCCTCCCGTACTGGAAGATTGAGACATGCCAGTCAAGTATATAACCGGGAGTAAATTTTGTCAATTTCGCGATCAAAAGTGTCCGGCGAAGCGCCGGGTTCCGGCCATGTCGCCGCCGTCTTGTGGTACAATGAAATCACTGCCAATGGGTGTGCACTGCAACTTTGGGCAGGCGGAAAACGTCTGAGGTTCAGGAGGGATCGGAGTGGTCGAAGCGGAGTGGGTGAAACGGGCGCAGGCCGGCGACCGGGAAGCGTGCATCCGGTTGCTGCGGGAGGTGGAGGCGGCGGTGTACCGTACGGCCTATTACCTGTTGGGAAACGAACACGACGCCCTCGACGCAACCCAGGAGGCGCTGCTGCGCATTTACAACCGTCTTTCCTCCTACAAGGGGCAGTCCCGTTTTGAAACCTGGGCACAGCGGATCGTTGCCAATATCTGCATCGACCACTTCCGCAGAAAAAAGCGGGAAATCCCTTATCCGGAGGGGATTAATCCGGCGGATCCCAAGGCGGGGACCGCCGTGGAACGTCCCGGCGTGGTGATGGATCTTCAGCAGGCGCTTCGGAAACTTCCGCCTCCCCAACAAACGGCTGTCGTATTGCGGTATGTTCACGATTTCAGTTACGAGGAAATCGCCGAGGCGATGGATATACCGCTGAACACGGTGAAGTCTCACCTGTTCCGCGCGAGAAAAAAACTGCAGGAGTGGTTGTCCGAGTATCAGGAAGGCGGTGTGGCCCCGTGAGATGCGAAGAAGCGTTGGAGTGGATTCAGAGGGAGTTGGACGGCGATCTGACTTCCGAAGAAAAGTTGTTGCTCCGGCGCCATCTGTCCACCTGCAGCGGATGCGCCGCCGAGGCGGAGAGGCTCAAACGCTTGTCTGACGGCTTGTCCCGGCTTCCCCGGGTGACACCGCCCCACTCCGTGGTGGACCGCTTGATCGAATCGGGACAGCTTCCCGGCGGGGGAGCGTCCCGGCAAAGGGAAGGGATCAAGCGGCGCCGGTTCGGGTGGTGGTTCGGCGGAGGAGCGGCGGCGGCCGTGCTTGTGTTCGTCTTCGTCGGCCTTTGGAAAGGCTGGTACGGAGCTCCCGAGCAACCCGTCGACAATCGGACCCTCATGATGAACTCCGAGAAAAGGGAAGATGCCGTCTCCCCGTCCGGAAACATGACGATGAGCGCACCGGAGTCCGAATCCCCCACCTCCTCCGCTTGGTCGCCCGATGGCCGGTTCCGGGCGGAGGTGGAGAAAAATCAGGTGGTGATCCGGACGGCGGACGGAAAGGAATGGTTCCGTTCGAAGCCCTGGAAGGAAGGAAAGGAGTCCTCCGTCCAGTGGATCTCTCCGACGTCCCTTCAGGTGGAAATCGCTCCGCCGGAGGAAGGAGAAGAAATGGAAACGGAAGAAAAGGAAACGGAGGAAAAGGCAGAGGAAGAAAATCGGGAAGTGCGGATCATCGACGTGGAAGCGAAACGGGAATTGGAAAAGGACCGCAGCCGGGGTGACGGCGGATGATCAACGCTCTGATGCGGGAAGTCGAGGAGGGGATCCTGGCGCCCGTCTATTTGTTGTACGGCCGGGAACCCTTTTTGATGGAAGAGATATGCGGTGCGATCCAGGAGAGGGCTTTGGACGGCGGGGACCCCTCCTTCAACAAAGTGGTCGTGGACTTGGATGAAGTGGCGGTGCAACAGTTGATCCGGGAGGCGGAATCGCCGCCTTTCTTCGGTGAGAGACGGATTGTCATCGGCCGAAACGCGCGGTTTTTGTCGACGGCCAAGGCAAAGCAAAAGGTGGAGCATCGTCCTGAGGAGCTCCTCCGATACGCTCAGGAACCCCTGCCGACGACGGTCGTGGTGTTGCTGGTTCCGGAGGAGAAGCTGGACACCCGGAAAAAGGTCGTCAAGATGTTGGAGAAGGCGGCCCGAACGGTTCGCTGCGACCCGTTGGACGGAAAGGAACTGGAAAAGTGGGTGCTGGACCGCTTTCGGAGGCACGGCGTAAAGGCCCAGCCGGAAGTGGTCCGGCGGCTGATCCGGCAGGTCGGAAGCGATCTGCGCCTCCTTCACAACGAATGCGCCAAACTGGCCGTTTATGCGGGGACCGGCGGAACGGTATCCTCCGAGGATGTGGACCGCATGGTTCCACGGACGCTGGAGGAGGATGTCTTCAAGTTGATGGACCGGGCGGCCGGGCGCAAGGTGGAGGAAGCCTTCTCCATATTGTACGATTTGCTGAATCAACGGGAGGAACCGATACGCATCCTGGCGCTGATGATCCGCCAGTTCCGCATCTTGTTGCAGGTGAAACTGTTGGCCGCCCAGGGAAAATCGGAGCGGGAGATCGCTTCCCTACTGGGTCTTCACCCCTACCCGGTGAAACTGGCCCGCAGACAGGGGAAAGCGTATTCGGAGCGGCAATTGCGTCGGTTGCTCCTATCGGCGATTGAGACGGACCAGGCGATCAAATCGGGAAAAATCGACAAAACCCTCGCCCTGGAGCGCTTTCTGTTCCAACTTGGCCAGGACCATGCGGCGGCGGCCGAAAGGGGGAGGTGAGGAGCCGGGGAGGAAGCGCACCTTCGAAACTCGCCGGCAGTGAAAAGCCCGCTTCATCGCTTTGATGAAACGGGCTTTTCCGTGTTTGAAAGGACCGGGGCCTCGCGCTCCGCCTCCCTTTGGGCACTTTTGTCGTCCGCTCTGCCGAAGCGGAACACGTCCCCCTGTTTCCGGGTGACGATCCGGTCCTCTTCCTTTCCGGCCGCGGCCAGCAGGCGTTTCAGCGGTTCCTTCACCGGTTCCTGGGAAAGGACGAAGGTGTCGTAGTGAATCGGCATCAGCCACCGGGCCCCGGTGTCGAGGAACATCGCCCACGCCTGCTCCGGGGTACAGTGGTTTCGCTGGAAGGAATCCGGAGAGTAGGCGCCGATCGGCATGAAGGCCAGATCGATTTTTCCCCGCCTTCTCAATTTCACAAACTCCGGCGTGTAGGCGGTGTCGCCGGGATAGAACAGGCGGACGCCGTTTTTTTCAATGAGATAGCCGGTATATCCGTAGTCGGTGTTCCAGGGGAACCGGTTCCCCCAGTGGCGGACGGGGACCGCCTGCACCCGGACGCCGAGATCGGTCAGGGTCACGCTTTCTTCCCCGTGAAGTTCCACCACTTCGCCAAAGGGCATATGCCTGAGCAGCCGGGAAGTTTTCTTGGCGGTGATCACCCGCGTCCGCGGTCCGGCCAGTTTTCTGAGGGTGGGCAGATCGAAATGGTCCATGTGCGCGTGGGACAACAGGATCAGGTCGACCCGGTCCAGATCCTCGAGGCGCAGGGCCGGGGCGGTGTGTCTCATCGGACCGATCTGCCACGGGCCCAGTTGCACTCCGATCTTGGGTCCCAGAACCGGATCCGTCAGAATCCTCAAACCGTACAGATTGATCAGCACCGTGGAGTGACCGACCCAGCCGACGGTCACCTCGTCATCCCGCCACTCACGGGGTTTCAGCCGCCGCTCCGGTTCGCCGGGCGACCGTTTCGGAAAGCGGCGGCGCATGCGGAGCCATATCCCGAGGATGAGCAGGATCGGCAGAGCGACCAGAGTGAGCAGTACGGTGAACAAAATCTTCATCATGGTTTCGCTTCGACTCCTACTGTGACATCATTTTCAATATACCCTATCCCGGCTGTGATTTCCTGCCGGAGCGGACGATCGACCGCCGGAATTGTGGTATCCTATCAATAAATGAACAAGGTTGGGGGGAGATCCCATGAAAATCGTCAGCGCCTGTTTTGCCGGAATTCACTGCCGGTACGATCAGCGGCACAACGCCTTGGCGGAAATCCGCCGGCTGGTGCGCGAAGGAAAAGCGATTCCCGTTTGCCCCGAGCAGGCGGGCGGTCTGCCCACCCCGCGCAACCCGGCTGAAATTGTCGGCGGGGACGGCGAGGATGTCCTGGACGGAAAGGCCCGGGTCATCGACAATCAGGGCAACGACGTGACGGAGCAGTTTCTCGCCGGAGCCCGCAAGACCCTCGCCGTCGCCCAAGCCGTGGGGGCGAAGCAGGCGATTTTGAAGGAACGAAGCCCCTCCTGCGGAAGCTGCATGATCTACGACGGCACCTTCAGCGGCGGGAAGAAGCCCGGCGTCGGCGTCACGGCGGCCCTGCTCCGCCGACACGGGATTGAGGTGGTGTCGGAAGAGACGATGGAAGATCGCAGCGCCCAAGAGCCCGGGAAGGACGACGGGCCGGCGAAGGGTTGAAAAACCCGGCTTGAGGAAGCCGGGAATGCTGAACACGAGTTTTTTCGTTGTCATCCCTGTTCCGTGTTGGCGGGCGCGGCAAGGGATTGGCGGAGGCGGCGGTATCGGAGATACATGCCCACCCGCCAGGGCAGGATCATTCCGAAGGCCAGCGTGAAAAACAGGCCGGCCGTCTGGGGAATCGAGATGTATTGTTCCACGTAACCGTGCAGGAGAAGGCGCACCGAAAGCAAGGTCAACAGGATCACGATGAAAGAAAGGGATCGTTTCAAATAGATTTCCCCGTTCACCACTTCAAACCGGGACGTCATGATCAGGGGAGTGGCCAAAAAGACGGCTCCCGCCGCAAAGGCGATCAGTCCCCACCAAACCGGAAAATGGGTGGACGGGTGGAGAAACATCAGAAATCCGGTGCTCATCCCCAAGGGCGGCATGATGATCCCCTTGGGCGTTACCGGCCGTTTTGTCGCTCGAATTCTGAGGAAGATCACCATCAGCGCCATCGTGGCGACACCCAGCGTGAAGGCGATCTGCGGGTGGAGGGCGATTGCATGCGTCATGGACGGATCCTCCAATGCGCGCGGTTTCTGTGGCAAACCCGCTCGGCGTTATTGGGAAATTACCTCTTTATTTTAGCATAATCTTACCCGACATGCCCGTCACGTACAAGTCGGTGAAAGGGACGCGCACCGGCCTTCCCTTATCTTGGCTGCGCGAGCGGCGGAAGATTCATCGTCGAGGGGCTGCATCACCGCGCCGGGCAAAAAAAGAGGGGGACCGGCAGATTCCCCCGCGCATGGGCGCGTCGCCCTTACTCTTTCCCCGCCGGCTTCCGCCCAAACACTCCTTCGTGCACGAAGGAACTCAGCGGCCGGCGCTGGGACGGTTGCTCCCGTTCCTGCAGTCCGTCCGGCAAGGCTTCCCGCGGCCCTTGGTATCCGATGGCGATCAGGGCCTGGATGGCGTACTCGTCCGGAATGCCCAGCGTTTCACGGGCTTTCGCCATATCGAACCCGGTCATCGGGTGGGTGATCAATCCCTTGCGGACGGCCTCCAACGCCAGGAAGCCCCAGGCTGCCCCCGTGTCGAAGGCGTGGGAAAGGTTGTCGCCGCGGTCGGACACCCGTTGGGACAGTATCAGGACGAGAACGGGCGCCTTGCGGCACCAGGCCAGGTTGAACTCGGAAATGAAAGGATAAAACTTCTCCCGGTCCTCGGGCGTGCGGGCGATCACGAACCGCCACGGCTGCAGGTTGAAGGCGGAAGGAGCCCACCGCGCCGCCTCAAAGAGGCTCCAGAGCACATCTTCCGGTACATCCTTGTCCAGAAAGGAACGCGGCGACCAGCGGTTCAGATAGACCGGATCGATATCGTATTCCGCTTGCCGATACAAGGTGGATGTCGGTGCTTTGCTCATGGTTTTTTACCTCTCCTTTCGGTTTGCACAGTTCGATATTATATCACATATTTCATTCCGTTCGATTCAGCCGGACGGAGCGGTGAGCCCGGGACACGGATGCTTTAAAGGGTTCGGTGCACCTTGCCCTTTTTCCATTTTTCAGGTATGATAATGAATATTCCTATGATCGTCATGTCTCATCCTGAAAATACAGGAACCGCGATGAAGAAGAGGAGTAGCGCGGCACGGGTCGTTTCAGAGAGTCGGCGGATGGTGCGAGCCGATCGCCTCCCGCGTGAATGGACTTCGGAGCAGTTCCCCGAAACGGCGCTCCGATGCTGCGCCGGTGTAGGCGGAACCGGTGGCGGACCGTTATTTCCGTAAAAGCGCGTCTCCTTACGGAGTCGAAGTAGGGTGGCACCGCGAGGCGATCCCTCGTCCCTGTCCGGGATGGGGGTTTTTTGTTTAGACAAAGGACTCGGGAGAAAGGAGCGATAAGTGATGAAACGGATTTTGTCGGGCATTCAGCCCACGGGAAATCTTCATCTGGGCAACTATCTGGGTGCCCTCAAGAGATTTGTCCAGCTTCAGCATGAAGCGGATTGCTATTTCTGTGTCGTCGATCTGCACGCGTTGACGGTACCCCACGATCCGGCGGAACTGCGGGAGAAAACCATGGAAGTGGCTACGTTGTATCTGGCGGCTGGGCTGGATCCGGATAAAATGACGATGTTCATTCAATCCCATGTCCGGGCCCATCCGGAAGCGTCTTGGCTGTTGGAATGCGTCGCCCGGGTCGGAGAACTGGACCGGATGATCCAGTTCAAGGAGAAGAGCAAGGGTTCCGACAGCGTGTCCGTCGGCCTATATACCTATCCGGTGTTGATGGCGGCGGATATCCTCCTTTATCAGGCCGATGCGGTGCCCGTGGGCGAAGACCAGAAACAGCACTTGGAATTGTGCCGCGACTTGGCCGAGCGGTTCAACCGGCAATACGGCGACGTGCTCACGGTGCCGGAGCCTTTGATCGGAGAAGTGGGTGCACGGATCATGGGACTGGACAATCCCCGGAAGAAGATGAGCAAATCCGCCGGAAGCCCCGCCAACTTCATCGCCCTTTTGGATGATCCCGACACGATCGTGAAGAAGATCAAGCGGGCGGTGACCGATTCGGAAAATGTGATCCGTTACGATCCGGATGAAAAGCCGGGGATCAGCAACCTGTTGGTCATTTACAGCCTGTTGTCGGGCGAATCCATTCCCTCTTTGGAACAAAAATACCAGGGAGTGGGATACGGTCAGTTTAAGCGGGATCTGGCCGAAGTGGTTGTGGAGCACCTGACCCCGATTCAGGAGCGTTACAGGGAATTGCGGAAGTCGGGAGAGGTGGAGCGCGTGTTGGCGGCCGGAGCGGAACAGGCCAGCCGAGTGGCCGATGAAACGCTGAATAAGATGAAGGAATCGATAGGGCTGCTTCCCCGGCTGGGTTGAGAGGATCCGGCCTGTTTGCCCGAGAACGGAGGGAGGGGGAAAGCGGTGACGAATTCGGCGGATGAACGGCGTTTCCTTCCGCCGGAGCGGGTGGAGCGGTTTCGCCAGGACCCCTTTGCCCGGCGGATGGGTTTCGAGCTCGTCGAAGCCGCTCCGGGTTACGCGCGGGTGGCCGTGGAACTGACGGAGGATCTGTTCAATTTCGCCGGAACGCCCCACGGCGGTTTGCTGTTCAGCCTGGCCGACTATGCCTTCGCCGTGGCCAGCAATTCCCACGGGCGGGTCGCCCTGGCCACCAATGTGTCCATTCAGTTTATGGCGGCGGCCGAAGTGGGGGATCGGTTGTACGCCGAGGCGAAGGAGAGCCATTTGACCCGCCGGGCGGGCTTTTACGACATGACCGTCACGACGGAATCGGGTCGGCTCGTGGCCCGTTGCCTCGGCGTGGTGCATCGGACAAGCCGCTCCCTGGACGGGGATGAGCCGGATCCGAGGGGCGGCTGACAAGGCAAAAGCCCGGAACCTAAAAAGGTTCCGGGCTTTTTCGCGCTTTCGGGGGTTCAGGGGACCCTCAAGGATGCAACTGGAACGAACATCTATCGCGTATGGATCACCGCGGATCACGGAAATTCGTTCGGCAGCCACGATCAAGAGGGATTACCTCGCCCGGCGGCTTCAGGCCGGGGGAATTCAACCCTGAAGAGCGTTCCACTTTTTCATCAGGCGGGATTTTTGACGGGCCGCCTTATTTTTATGGATCAGACCTTTGGTGACGGCTTTGTCCAGTTTTTTGGTCGCTTCGCGGAGCAGGGGAAGGGCTTTTTCCTTGTCCTGCTGTTCAACGGCCACCAAGAACTTCTTCACCGCCGTCCGCATGGCGGATTTTTGGGCAGCCCGGAGGCGGCGCCTCTTTTCGTTCGTTTTGGCCCGCTTCTTCGCCGATTTGATGTTGGGCATTCTTTCACCTCCCGGATCAATAGGTGCGACCTGATTGAGCAACATTCATGATTTTAGCACGGAGGCTGTGAAAAAGCAAGGAACAGGAATAAACTGTCCCGCGGGAGGGCAACAATGGGGAATAATCGGATAAAAGGGGATGAAGTCGGGGATGAACTGGGAGTCGGACGGAAAGCGATCCGCGGAGGGTAGGGGAATCAACACAGGTCCTTTCCAGGTGAGGACGGACCTGGCCCGGGAGGCGCACGATCTCGCCCTCGAGAAGCGGACCGACGGAAGCGCCATACCCGGAGTGCGAATCGAGGAGGATGAGGACGGCGGCATCCGCGTCAGCTGGATCTGGGTGGAAAGCGAAGAAGGGGCCCGGGAACTGGGAAAGAAGCCGGGCACATACTTGACCCTGGAAGTTCCCGGCCTCCGGAGCAAGGACTCCAAATTGCAGCACCGGGTGGCCGCCCGCTTTGCCGAGGAGTTCAGCCGCTTCCTGAAGGAGACGGGCGTGTCCGACGACGCCAAGGTGCTGGTCGTCGGCCTGGGGAACTGGAATGTGACGGCCGACGCCCTGGGGCCCTTTGTCATCAAGCATATCCTGGTGACCCGCCACCTGTTCGAGCTGATGCCGGAACAGGTAGAGGAGGGTTATCGGCCGGTCAGCGCCGTTTCGCCGGGAGTGTTGGGGATCACCGGGATCGAGACGAGTGAAATCGTCCACGGAATCGTGGAGAAGACCCAACCCGACCTGGTCATCGCCATCGATTCCCTGGCTTCCCGCGCCCTGACACGGGTCAACACGACCATCCAGGTGGCGGATTCCGGAATCAACCCCGGAGCGGGGGTGGGCAATCGGAGAAAGGCTCTGACGAAGGAAACCCTGGGGGTTCCGGTGATCGCCGTGGGAGTTCCCACGGTGGTCGATGCGGTCACCATCGTATACGACACGCTCAATCTGGCATTGGCCTATCTGAAGCGGGAGATGGGAAAAGAGAAGACCGGCCATCCGTTGGATCCCGTCAACCTTCCGGATTTGCGCGAGTTGGAGGGGCAAGAGATCACCCCGGAGCTGAGAAGCCGGTTCCTCGGCTTGATCGGGGGGCTCTCGCCCGAGGAGAAGCGGCAGTTGATCCACGAGGTGTTGACGCCCCTGGGGCAGAACCTGATCGTCACCCCCAAGGAGGTGGACGCCTTTGTGACGGACATCGGCAAAGTCGTGGCCGATGGCCTCAATTGCGCCCTGCACGAGGCGGTGACCATGGACAATGTGTCCTCCCACACCGGGGGATGAAGGCGGTCGGCGGAGGAGGTGCGGGAGGTCTCTCGTTCTATGATTCTCTCTCTCCACATATACCTGTGATGAGACAAGCTCACAGGGGGGAGAGGGATGCACCACGGTCAACACCGGTTTGCCGCGCTGAACATGTCGGGTCCCCGCGTTCGACAGATGTTCGTCTTCCTTCTCCTGGGCACGGCGATCATCTTCATTTTCACCGGTTTTTTCGCCATGATCCGGGCGAAGCAAAACTCCCGTTCATCGGATATCGGCCGATTCACCTCCGGGTTGTCCGCCGAGACGATGGTGGAAGTCCTGGCCCGGGAGATTCCCTATCTGAGAAGCAGCGTTCAGATTCCGCAAAAGGAAGGAATGGCATCCCGGTTGACCTTTGAGTTGGCGACCAGCATCGACCCTCGGGATCCCCGGACTTTTCTCGGCCGCGAATTGCCCGGTTTCGCCCTCTTTGACACGGAGATCGTCGTCGCCGGGCAAGGGGTGGATTACACGGATATCCCGGTGGAATCCGCGCCTCCTCCCGATCTGGAGGAAAAATTGGCCAAAGATGCGAAGCCGTCGAAGGATTCCGGAAAGCCGGGTTCCAGGGAGAAGCAAGCGGCCGCCGGGGGAAAGGAGATTACGAAGACCAAGCGGGTGTTCATTTACCACACCCATTCGACCGAGTCGTACCTGCCGGAACTGTCGGGAGAAAACTCCCCCGAGCGGGCCTATGACAACCGAAAAAACATCATGATGGTCGGCAGGCGGCTGGGCGAAGAGCTGGAGAACATGGGCATCGGCGCCGAGGTTTACACGAAGCCTTTTCAGGCGAAGTGGAACCGCCTCTATCAGGCTTCGAGGAAAACGGTGGTCGAGGCCATGAACCAAAACGAAGATTTGAAGTATTTCATCGATGTGCACCGGGACTCCAAGAGGAGAAACAAAACCACTCACCACATCAACGGAAAGCCTTATGCGACGATCGCCTTTGTGGTCGGCACCGCCAACGACAACTGGGAGGAGAACGAAAAATTTGCCCGTAAGGTGCACAACAAATTGGAAGAATTGTATCCGGGGCTGTCCAAGGGGGTGTTCCGCAAGAGTCGGGCCCAGGGAAACGGAGAGTACAACCAATCCCTTTCACCGCGGAGCATTTTGGTGGAGATCGGCGGAGTGGACAACACCTTTGAAGAGGCGTACCGGACGGCGGAAGCCTTGGCCCGGGCCATCGCCGAGATTCATTTTGAGGCGACGCCCGTCGACGCCAAGCCCCAAAATCCCTGACCTCCCCGGTTGCAGATTCTTGAGGCAGGTGGGAAAAAGTGCGTCTTTTTCTGCAAGTGACGGCAATGACGATGATGCTTCTTTTGGGCATCTTTCTGGGAATCGACTCTGCGGAGCGCAACATCCAGAAGATGGAGGGAGCGCAGGGAGCACCCCGGGCGATTCACATCACACCGGAAAACGGGCGGGTGGAAATCGCCGTGCTCGGGGAGGTGTACGATGCCGAACCCTCCGCCGGTTCTCCGGAGCCGGAGCAGGTGAAGGAAGAGGTTCGGGAGGTTGCCGCATCGGGGAAAAATCTGTTGGGCCAGGTGGGCAATCAAGTGGGGCACGGGATTCGCCTCGGCACGCGAAAGGCGCTGGAATTGGTGGTCGGTTGGCTGGAGCCGGGCGAATGATCGAGGGGCTCATACGGCGGCCGGGGATTTTCACCCCGGCCGCGTTGCTTTACAGGCGGGATCAGGATCACAAAGGGAAGATTCGCCCGCCCATCCGCCCGATTTCGCGGGCCATTTGGCGTGCGGGATCGATCCGCCGTTTCTATATCACGCAGACTTCGAGGGGACAATCTTCGCAACGGGCTTCATCTTTCAGCCGCTCCATGTTGTGGATCACCAGGTGGCCGTGGTCGAGGGAGATCACGCGCTCCGATTTCAGCCGGCACAAGACGCGGTTGACGCTTTCACGGGTCGCGCCGATCAGGTGAGCCAGTTCCTGGTTGGTGAGGCGGAGGGAGATTCGGATGCCGCGGTCGGTCGGTTGTCCGTAACTGTTGGCGAGGCGGATCAGAATGGAGCAGAGGGCGCCGGGTTTTCCATAGAGGACGATGTCTCGGAGGATGGTTTGCATGATCCGTTGTTCCAGGGCCATCCATTGCATAAAGGCCAGGGACAGGGAAGGATATTGCACCAGGAGGGCGTCCAGGTCGTTTTTATGGATAACGCCCAACAGGGTGTCCGTAAAGGCGACGGCGCTGTGCCCGTAGGTTTGGACGGTATCGGACAAGACATCGGCAAGTCCGATCAGGTCGCCGCCTCCCTTGAGGCCGAAAGTGATTTCCTGACCGTCGGAGGTGGTCTTCATCGTTTTGACACACCCCTGTTCGATATAGAAAAGAAACTCCGCCGGATCTTCGGCTTGAAAGACCGGCGAGCCGGCCTCAACGGTTTTCCACATCATTTGATCCTTGAGATGCTGGAGCTGATCCGGCGACAAGAAGCGGGTCAACCGGTTTGAACGGAGATTGCAGCAGGATGTCGCCATGATCCATCCTCCTTTTCGGATGGGAACGTTCAATCTTTCACTTATTATTGTAAGGGTTCCGGGAAGGATCGGCGACGAAAAATAGAACGATTATGGAAAGGTTTTGTTAAGATTGTGTGGCATCACGGCAAATGATTTGGGAAAAGGGATCGGCCGCCTCGGAGAAAGCTCCGGGCGGCCGATCTGCCGTTTGGGGGATGTTCAGGAAATTTCTTCGTCGGTCAGGTAGCAGGCGGGATCTTCCGCCCACAGGTCGTGGTGGACGGCCAGGGCGCGTGCCCGGAAATTGCCGTTGCAAATGTCCAGGAAGCGGCACTTGGCGCAGCGCCCTTTTAAGCGGGGTTTGCGGTCCCGCAGGGCGGCGAGGACGGGATGGCTTTCATCGCTCCATATTTCGGAAAACGGCCGTTCGCGCACATTGCCCAGGGCGATCGTGGGCGTGAACTGGTCGGGATGCACGTTGCCCAGCGGATCGATGTTGGCGATGGCGATTCCCGAGCGGTTTCCGCCGTTGTTGCGCAGTTTTTCGAGGATGATCTCCGCCTTTTCGGGATTTTGCCGTTTGACCCGAAGGTAGAGATAGGGCGCGTTGGTGTGGTTGTCCACGGTGAGAATCTCCTTGACGATTCCCCTCCGGGCGAAATCCTCCGCCTTGTCGAAGATGAAATCCAGGATCCTGCGGGTTTCCTCGTGGGATATGTCATATTGGACGCTGGCGCGGCCCGAATAGACGAGGTGATAAAAACAGGCCCGTTGAATCCCTTCCTTTTCCATCAGATCAAAGATGGCGGGAACCTGGTCCGCGTTATGCCGGTTGATCGTGAAGCGCAAACCCACTTTTTGCCCTTGACGCAGGCAATTCCGGATGCCCCGCAGGGCCCCGTCAAAGGCTCCCTTTTTGCCGCGGAACCGATCGTGAATCTCGCCCACGCCGTCGAGGCTGATTCCCACGTAGCCGACCCCGATTTCGCGGATCTGGCGGGCCGCCTCTTCGGTGATCAGGGTACCGTTGGTGGAAAGCGTGACCCGGATTCCCTTGGAAACGGCGTAACGGGCCAGATCCAAAAGGTCGGGTCGGGCGAAGGGTTCGCCTCCCGAAAACAGGATGACCGGTACGCGGGCTTGTGCGAGATCGTCGATGACCCGGATCGCCTCCTCCGTGGAGAGTTCCCCGGCGTATTTCCGGTTTTCCGACTGCGAGTAACAATGCATGCAGCGGAGGTTGCAGGTGCGGGTGACATTCCAGACGACCACGGGTCCCGCTCCCCGGTGCGTGCCCGAGCGGTGTCCGACGGAGCGGCGGGTATAGCGAAGAGCGTCACCGTAGGAAGCAACATCCGTCAACAGATGGGAAACGGCCAACATGTTCTATCCCTCCGAATCATGATTCGTTGCGACTTAATATTGATCTTAACCGTGATTTGAGGCGAAAGGTGTGATAAATGTCACGATTTGCTTTGAAGGGGGCTTTGATGAGGGGAAGACGGATTGTCAATTAGATGTGAAACTCCTTATAAGGCGGGAATTTGGGACCGGAGATGTCCAAAATATGAAGTTTCGGTGAAAGCGGATCTAGTTGTGAAAAAGATCACACTTTCAGGAAAAAGCCGGTGGTATGTTTAAAACAGAATCTCACTGGAGGTGGAAAGCGATGGAAGCGCAGGTTGATCGACGGGAACCGGATCGCAAAGGCTCCCCGAACGAAGAGAACCCCTCCCTGAAAGGCACGCTGACCGGTGTTTTGTTCATCGGTGGATTTATTGCGGTGACGTGGTTTTCGATCTTTTTCCTTTTCCTGAGTCGAAATTGAGAAGGAGGATGAAGGATGCACCTTCACCGATACGAACGGATCTGGCTGATCATCGGCGGAGCCACCCTGGTTTTGTTCCTTTCGATCGTCGGTGTGCAGGCCTTTGCCACGGACGCCCATCCGCCGGGCAGCTTGGTCACGGTGGATCCCAAAACGGTCACCCAGGAGGCGCCCTTTAACAAGCCCTCCCTGACGCAGGTGGGTCCGAAGGAGTACAAGGCCGTCATGGTGGGCCGGATGTTCACCTTCCAGCCTGGAAAAATGGAGATTCCGGCGGGATCCACCGTTCATTTCCAAATCACCTCTCCCGACGTGGTACACGGTTTTGAAATCGCGGGAACCAACGTCAACATGATGGTGATCCCGGGACATATCAACCGGGCCACTTACACCTTCAATCATCCCGGGGAATATCTCATCGTCTGCAACGAGTACTGCGGCACGGGCCATCAGGTGATGGCAGGCAAGATTGTCGTCAAATGATGGAGATCCAACTCTGAAAAAAGGAGTGCGTTTTCTATGGAAAGGGCACAACCGGGAGCGGCGGCATTTCGATTTCAACCGAAGGATTCCCGATTGATTCTCGCGCATATGGCCGTCGCCTTCACCGCCATCTTTCTCGGCGCCATCGCCGGGTTGCTTCAGGGATTGGTCCGGGGCGGCGTCATCGATCTGGGGCCGGTGAATTATTACCAGCTGTTGACCGCCCACGGCGTCTTGATGGCCTTGGTGTTTACCACCTTTTTCATCGTCGGTTTCCTATATTCGGGTCTTGTCCGCACCTGCGGCGGGACGCTGACGGATTTCAGCCGCCGTCTGGGATGGATCGGCTTTTGGCTGATGACGGTGGGTACCGCCATCGCGGCTTTTCTCATCATCGCCAACAAGGCCACCGTTTTGTACACCTTTTACGCACCGATGAAAGCGTCTCCCTTCTTCTACATCGGCCTCGCCCTGGTGGTGGTGGGCAGCTGGCTCGGTGCCTGGGCCGTTTTTGCCCAATATCGCTGGTGGAAGAAGGAGCATCAGGGAAAACTGTCGCCGCTGTTTGCGTTTATGGCGGTGGCGACCATGGGCCTGTGGCTCATCTGCACCATCGGTGTGGCTGCGGAGGTGCTGTTGCAACTCATCCCCTGGTCCTTCGGATGGGTTGATACGATCAATGTGGCGCTGAGCCGCACGCTGTTCTGGTATTTCGGCCACCCCTTGGTCTACTTCTGGCTGATGCCGGCCTATATTGTGTGGTACGTATGCATACCCAAGATCATCGGCGGAAAGATCTTCAGCGATGGTTTAGCCAGACTGGCCTTCATCATGTTCCTTCTCCTGTCGACGCCCGTCGGTTTCCACCATCAATTGATGGAGCCGGGAGTCGCGTCGGGATGGAAGTTTCTCCAGGTGGCGCTGACCTTCTCGGTGGCGATTCCGTCGCTGATGACCGCCTTTGCCGTCCTGGCCACCTTTGAAAGCGCCGGACGGGCCCGCGGCGCCAAAGGGATCTTCGGATGGATCCGCATGCTTCCCTGGAAGGACGTTCGTTTCGTCGCTCCCCTGGTCGGGATGCTGACCTTCATTCCCGGCGGAGCGGGAGGAATCGTCAACACCAGTTACCAGCTCAACCAGGTAGTTCACAACACCCTGTGGGTGACGGGCCACTTCCACCTGACGGTCGGAACGGTTGTGATCCTGACCTTCTTCGGAGTCAGTTACTGGCTGATCCCCGCGTTGACGGGCCGCAAGCTGACCGCCGGACTCAACAAGCTGGGACTGGTCCAAACGGGGCTTTGGGCTCTCGGGATGGTACTCATGTCCGGTGCGATGCACGCGGTCGGCCTTTTGGGCAGCCCGCGCCGTACCGCCTTTACCACCTACGGAGATGATCCGATCGCCCTCGGCTGGCTCACCTATCAACAAGTGATGGCGATCGGTGGCGTATTCCTGTTCATCTCTGCTATGCTTATGGTGTGGATCGTAATCCGTCTGGCTTTCTTCGCACCCCGCACCGAGGAGGGTGTGGACTACCCCATCGGCGAGGTGGCGGAAGAGGCGGCCTCCACACCGGCGATATTGGAACGCTGGCCCCTGTGGGTGACGGTGGCGATCTGCTTGATCCTGGTCGCCTACACCATTCCCATCGCCCACATGATCCAGTATTCGCCTCCCGGATCGCCGCCGTTCCAACCCTATTGATTCGGTCTGTCCGTAAAAACAAACTGGAGGGATTGAATTGAGGAATCGGAGGATTATGCAAAAGGCAGCGGTAATGCTCGGATGTTTGGCACTGTTCTTCATGGTGGGGTGCGGTTCCCAGTCGACCGATCCCGGAACAACGGATTCCGGGTCCCAACAGCCTGCGGAGGAGCCGGCGGATTCCGGAAACGATTCGCAGGATAAAGCTGCGGAAAATGTGGCCTATGATGAAGAGAAAGCGAAGGCCGCTTACCAGCAGTCCTGTGTCGGGTGTCACGGACAAAATCTGGAGGGGGGCGTTGGCCCGGCACTGAAGGGGAACAATCTGGACGAAAAGCAAATCCTTGAAGTGCTCGAAAACGGAAGAGGACAAATGCCCGCCGGATTGGTCAGCGGGGAGGACGCCAAGAACCTGGCCGCCTGGTTGGCCGATCAGTAAGTTGCTGTCTGCTTGACGGAGGGATGAGGAACCGTTTTTCTTCAAACCCTTCGGGAAAACTGGTAAAATGGTTGAGGGACGGGGTTGTGCCGGAGGTGGCGGCGCAACCCCTCTCCGGTTGATAACGCCGTTCAGAGGATGTGAGACCATGAGCGAAGCGGTGAAAACCTACGAGGGATGGTATGCCTATCACGATTTTCGCAAAATCGACTGGAACCGGTGGAAATCGCTTTCCCCCGAGAAAAGGGAAGAAGTGACCCGGGAGCTGTTGGAAGTCCTCCGGGAATTTGCGTCCGTGGAGGAAAAAGGCGGCGGCAGCTTCGGACAGTATGCCGTTTTCGGCCATAAGGCGGATCTGCTGTTCATCCATTTCCGCCCCACCCTCGACGAGTTGAACGAGGTGAAGTGGCGATTTGACAAAACGGCCTTTGCCGATGTGACGTCCGCTCCCACTTCCTTCATTTCGGTCGTCGAACTCAGTGCGTACACCGTTCCCCCGGGGACCGATCCCTTGAGCGATCCCGCTTTCCGGGAGCGGCTGCAGCCGAGCATGCCGAAAGCGAAATACGTCTGCTTCTATCCCATGGACAAGCGCCGGCACCTGAGCGACAACTGGTACATGCTCCCGATGGAGGAACGGCGGAAAATGATGAAAAGCCACGGGATGATCGGCCGTTCCTATGCGGGAAGGGTTCGCCAGATCATCACCGGTTCCATCGGCCTGGACGATTGGGAGTGGGGAGTTTCCCTCTTCGCCGACGATCCCCTTACCTTTAAAAAGATTGTTACGGAAATGCGATTTGATGAAGTCAGCGCCCGGTTCGGGGAGTTCGGCCCCTTCTACACCGGTGCCCGTTTGACCGAAGAGAAGCTGGTTTCCCTGCTGAAGGAACAAATCAGCGGGTAAAAGAGTCGGCATTGGAGCCCGGCGATTTTTTCGCCGGGCTCCTTTTTTCGGTTTCGGCTCAAAAGTTTCATTTATTGTAAACATTTCCTAAATCGATTCGGGAATCAATTGGATCAGAGGCGAAACCGGATCGAAAAGGAGGGGATTGCTTGCTCCGGATGGAAGGCGAGCGATTTTGTCTTGCGGTGGTCTAGCGGTTGCTGGAGCCTCGGATATTCTCACGACCCGGTGCGCAATTCAAGGGGAGGTGGGATTCGTGGGTGACAAAGAGAAGGGGCGTCGAAGCGAAGGGATTTCCCGCCGCCGGTTTCTCACTTACACCCTGGGGGGAACGGGGGCGTTTCTCGCATCAACCGCTTTGTATCCGATGGTCCGTTTTTCCGCCGACCCCTTTCTGAAGCGGGAGGAGGAGAGAGCGTCCTTTGTCGATGTCGGCCCCGTCGACCAATTCAGTGAAACCTATAAGTTTGTCCGGTTTTTCGTCAAAAGGAAGGACGGATGGTACCATCCCGAAAAGGGATTTGAAAGGACCGCCTGGGTTCGGAGGAGCGCCTCCGGCGACATCCTCGCCCTCTCGCCGGTCTGCAAGCACTTGAATTGCACCGTGAAGTGGGAGGGGAACCCCCGTTTCAAAAGCGAGTTTTTCTGTCCGTGCCACGGCGGCCGGTATGACGAGAACGGGGTGAACATCCCCGGCACACCGCCTGCGGCTCCCTTGGACAGGTACGAGACGAAGGTGGAAAAGGGAAGGCTTTACCTGGGCAAAATCGTGCCGCGAACAAGGGGGTAGTCGGTGCTTGGAGCCCTTTTGGCGGTGATGTGAAGCCTTCCCGGGTGTTGTAGGGGGGACCGCTCGGAGGCGACGGTGAAGGCTCCCTGCGGTCCCCCTTCATTTCGCCCGAGGGACGCGACGGAAGCTGCGGAGGGAACCGGACGGGGCACAAGACAGGAAAACGGCGTGTTTGAATCGTAAAACGTTTTCAGGGATGCATAGCGCATCCCGCAAAGGCGGGTGAAGGAGCATGTTGGTGGTCCGGGAATTCACCATGAAGGATATCGAGGCGGCGGCCGAACTGATGGCGCATTTGGGCTATTCGACTTCCGCCGAGTCCATGACCGGCCGGATGGAGCGAATCTGCTCCGATCCCATGTATCGCACCTGGGTTGCCGAGTATCAGGGGAGAGTCGTCGGGTTGGTCGGGGCGCGCAAGGTGATCCTTTACGAAAGCGACCAAATAGCCATTCAAATCGCTGCGTTGGTCACCGATCCCGGATAGGGGAAGGGGGATCGGAAGAGCGCTTTTGGGGCAAGCGGAAAAGTGGGCTGAGCAAGAGGGCGCCGCTCTCATTTATCTGACCAGCGGCAACCGGCCCGAGCGCCATGATGCGCATCGGTTTTACACGCAGGCGGGGTACGAAGTCACCGGATTCCGGTTTTCGAAAAGGGTCGGGCGAAAATAGCGGCGGAGGATGCTTCCTGCGCGAAGGGTGTTTGAACATTTGTCACAGATTCCCCCCACGGGTTGCCCCTGCATTCAATTGAAGGGCGCCGCCGAATCCGATATACTGATTTAACGTGATTTCATCGGCCCATCGTCGATTTGTCCGTGTGCAGGCGGTTTGAAACAGCTATAATAATATATGTGCCACGGTCGGCGAATCAGGTATGATATAAACAGCAGCACCGCGTTGGAACCGCGATGGCGGTCTTTGCAAAATCGGGCACGGGGAACGGATCGATGACAGTCGGAGGCGCATCCCCCGGAAAGTAGAAAAGAAGTCTTCGCCTAGTACGCGGCACCCCCTTAAAGGATACGCATCAAGCAGGACCCGGCGGGGGAAAACCTGGGCGCGGGAGAACCGCTCCCGGATTCCGTTTTTTCGACCGGAAACCCGAGGGGGAACAGCACCGGGAATCGGGGTCTTCCTCGAGGCCCGCCCCGGGAACCGAAGGGCCGCACACGACGGGATGTGAGCGGACGGGGAGAAGGATGACGCAATCCGAACCCCCTTCGATCGCGAAACAGACGGTAAAACCCGCAGGCGCCGGCCGCCCGAGGATGACGTTTCCCGTCGGAGTTCTGCCGATCTCCCGGCCGGGCGGGAGTTTCGAGCCGAGGTCACCCGTCCTGTCCGCAGGGGGAAAACCCAACAGCCGAAAGGAGGCGAATGCCTGGTCGGAAGGCCGGTCTGCTTGAATGCACGACTCGAGCGGATTTTTTGAACCAGGGAAGGAAATGGATGTTCGGAAACGGCAGCAATCGATTCGCAATTTTTCCATTATCGCACATATCGACCACGGCAAATCCACCTTGGCCGACCGGATTCTGGAACATACCGGGGCCCTGTCGGAAAGGGAGCGGATGGACCAGTTCCTCGACCAAATGGATTTGGAACGGGAGCGGGGCATCACCATCAAGCTGCAGTCGGTCCGGCTCAAATACCGGGCGAAGGACGGGAAGGAATATGTCCTGAACTTGATTGACACTCCCGGCCACGTGGATTTCTCCTACGAAGTCTCCCGCAGCTTGGCCGCATGCGAGGGCGCCCTCCTGGTGGTGGACGCCGCCCAGGGGGTGGAGGCCCAGACCTTGGCCAACGTTTATCTCGCGCTGGAGAACAACCTGGAAATCATCCCGGTGATCAACAAGATCGATCTTCCCAGCGCCGATCCGGATCGGGTGAAGCGGGAGATCGAGGAGGTGATCGGGCTGGACGCCGGCGATGCGGTGCTGGCGTCGGCCAAAGAGGGCATCGGCGTGGAGGAGATTTTGGAGCGAGTCGTAAGCGACGTGCCACCTCCCGAAGGCGATCCCGATGCGCCGCTGAGGGCGCTCATTTTTGATTCGGTCTACGATTCCTACCGGGGTGTGATCACCTATATCCGGGTGGTGGACGGCTCGATCAAAAAAGGGATGAAGATCCAGATGATGTCCACCGGGAAAACCTTCGAAGTGACGGAGGTGGGGTCCTTCACCCCCCGTCCCGTCGCGATGGATGCCTTGTCCGCCGGAGAGGTGGGGTTCGTCGTGGCCGGGATCAAAAACGTGAAGGATACCCGGGTGGGGGACACGATCACCGACGCCCTGCGGCCCGCCGAGGAGCCCCTGCCGGGTTACCGGCGGGTGAATCCCATGGTGTACTGCGGAATGTATCCGGTGGACTCGTCGGATTACGACGATCTGAAGGAAGCCCTGGAAAAGCTGGAGCTGAATGATGCCTCCCTCCGCTATGAACCGGAAACTTCCACCGCCTTGGGATTCGGTTTTCGTTGCGGGTTTTTGGGCCTGTTGCACATGGAGATCATCCAGGAGAGGATCGAGCGGGAATTCAACATCCCGCTGATCACCACCGCTCCCAGCGTGGTCTACAAGGTGTACCTGACGAACGGGGAGGTGAAGGAGATCGACAATCCCACCCACATGCCTCCCCAGCAGAAGATCGATCACATCGAGGAGCCGTATGTCCGGGCTTCCATCATGGTGCCGAATGATTACGTGGGAGCCGTGATGGAGCTGTGCCAGTTCAAGCGGGGAGAGTATATCGACATGCAGTATATGGACGCAAACCGCGTCAATCTCGTTTACGAGCTGCCCCTGTCGGAGATCGTCTACGATTTCTTCGACCAGCTCAAATCCGGAACGCGCGGTTACGCTTCCCTCGATTACGAGCTGATCGGATACAAGCCCTCCCAATTGGTCAAGATGGATATCCTGCTGAACGGGGAGCCGGTGGACGCCCTCTCTTTCATCGTTCACCGGGACAAGGCGTATCACCGGGGGCGCCAGCTGGTGGAGCGACTGAAGGAGCTGATTCCCCGTCAAATGTTCGAGGTGCCCGTTCAGGCGGCCATCGGCAACAAGGTGATCGCTCGGGAGACGATCCGGGCGATGCGGAAAAACGTTCTGGCCAAGTGTTACGGCGGGGATGTCAGCCGGAAGCGGAAGCTGTTGGAGAAACAGAAGGAAGGGAAGAAGCGGATGAAGGCCGTCGGAAATGTGGAGGTGCCCCAGGAAGCCTTCATGGCGGTGCTGAAGGTGGACGATTCCGGCAAGAAGTGAGGCATTGCCCGGCGGTTGAAAGGGTGAGGGAAGGAGGGGGACGGATGCCCCCCGAAGCGGTCTATATTCACATCCCCTTTTGCACCAACAAATGCCATTACTGCGATTTCACCGCCTACGTGGTGAAGGGGCAGCCGGTGGACGAATACCTGTCGGCACTGGAAAAGGAGATGGAGATGTGGGTGCGGGACGTTCCGCCCGGCCCCATCCGGTCCGTCTTCTTTGGCGGGGGAACCCCGACGGTGCTGACACCGGCCCAGATGGAGCGGCTGCTCTCGGCAGTCCGGCGTTTCTTTCCGGAGTGGTCCGGTGATCTGGAGTTCACGGCGGAAGCCAATCCCGGCACGACGGGGCCCGAGCTGTTGCGCGTCATGCGGGAGGGCGGGGTGAACCGGCTCAGCCTCGGCGTGCAGACCTTCCGGCCGGACCTGCTTGTGCGGATCGGACGGATCCACACGGTGGAAGATGTGCTTCGCAGCGTGGAACAGGCCAGAGACGCCGGGTTTGACAACCTCTCCTTCGACCTGATCTTCGGGCTGCCGGACCAGCGGGTGGAGGACATGGAAAGCTCCCTGGAGCAGGCCCTCTCCCTGAAGCCGGATCATTTGTCCGTCTACAGCCTCAAGGTGGAAGAAAACACGCTTTTTCACGTTCTGTACGAGCGGGGCCGGCTGCCCCTCCCCTCCGAAGACGAAGAACTGGCCATGTACCAGTTGACGCGGCGCCGCCTGGCCGAAGCGGGGTTTGTCCACTACGAAATCAGCAATTTCGCCCTCCCCGGCCGGGAAAGCCGCCACAACCGCACTTACTGGCTGAACGAGGAATATTACGGGCTGGGGGCGGGAGCCCACGGCTATGTGGGCGGTTGGCGTCACGCCAATGTGCGCGGCATCCGCGAGTACATCCGGCTCTGTCGGGACGGGCGCCTTCCGGTGGCCGAACGGAACCCGGTGCCGGAGGCGGAGGCGATGGAGAACGAGATGATTCTCGGACTCCGGCTGCTTCAGGGGGTGGATCCTTCCCGCTTTTTCAGGCGGTTTGGACGGAGGGTGGAGGAGGTCTTCGGCGGGGTGCTGGCGCGCCTGTTCGAAAGAGGGCTCCTTGCGGAGAGGGATGGGCGTCTGGCCCTCACCGAGCAGGGGCTGCTCTTCGGAAACGAGGTGTTCGCCGCCTTCGTGGGAGAGGCGGAACAAGCCGGCGGATAAGATTGACATCGCCTTTTCCTTCTGGTACTTTTAAATTGTGTATTTTTAGCACTCGAAGGCTTGGAGTGCTAACAAGGAGGTGGGGCAGATGTTGACCGAGCGGCAGAAAAAGATCCTCCAGGCCGTGGTGGATGACTACATCCTGACCGCGGAACCGGTCGGTTCCAGGACGGTCTCGAAGCGGAAAGGGGTGGGGTTCAGCGCCGCCACGATCCGCAACGAGATGGCCGACCTGGAGGAGATGGGTTATCTGGAGCAGCCGCACACATCTGCCGGCCGTATTCCTTCCCACAAAGGCTACCGTTATTATGTGGATCATCTCCTTCCGCCGCTCCGACCGCGGACGTCGGACATTCGGATGCTCAAGCGCCTTTTCACCATCCAGATGGACGAATTGGAGCAGGTATTTCAGGAGACGGCTTCAATTCTATCCAAGCTGACCAAATATACCACAGTCATTCTCGGACCCATGGTCTACGAGGATAAGCTGCGCCATTTGCAAGTGGTGCCGTTGTCGGAAAACAATGCGGTCGTCGTCATTGTGACCGATGCGGGCCATGTGGAAAAGAGGAGGTTTACCGTTCCGGAAAAGATTTCCCTCTCTTCGATCGAGAAACTGGTCAATCTGCTGAACCACCGGTTGAAGGGACTCCCTCTCCATCGGCTGAAGCAGACGGTTCAACAGGAATTGCAGGATGAGCTGGCGCGTTATGTGGACCAGTACGAATACCTCATGACCATGATCGACGAGATGCTCCGGAGGGAACAGGAGGAACGCATCTATTTCAGCGGAACGACCAACATTCTCAATCAGCCGGAATTCCGCGATGTGGAGAAAGTGAAGCGGTTGTTCGATCTCTTTGACCAGACCGACGTGGTTCTCCAGCTGTTCGGAACGACGGACAGCGGGGTCCAGGTTCGGATCGGAAAGGAGAACCGCTGTGAAGCGGTCGACAATTGCAGCATCATCTCAGCATCTTACACGGTCAACGGACGGTCCGTCGGAACCATCAGCGTATTGGGACCTACCCGGATGAACTACAAAAAGGTGATCAGTCTTCTTGAAGTGCTGGCCATAGACTTCTCCGACCATCTGCGCCGGTTGTTCGGGTAGGCCCGATCCGGCATTGGTGGGGAGTGAATGGATACTGGATCGGGGGTTCGAAGGAGCCCCCTATCCCTATGTAACAAAAGAGAGGAGCCGCATCCATGGAGAGTCAGAAGGAATTTGCCGGACCCGACAAGGGAGATTCCCGATTGAGCGCCCTCCAGACCAACACCAGTGCTGTTCGGGCCATCGCCTCCGCGGTGGAGGGAACGTTGGGCCCCAAGGGACTTGACACCATGCTGGTGGACAACCGGGGGGAAGTGATCGTCACCAACGACGGCGTCACCATTCTGGACCGCATGGAAGTGAAGCATCCTGCCGCCCGCATGCTGGTCAACGTGGCCAGAGCCCAGCAGGAAGAGATGGGGGACGGGACGACGACGGCCACCCTGCTTGCGGCCGCGTTGGTGGAAGAAGGGGCCAAACAGGTTTTCCGGGGTGTGCCGGTGGCAAAAGTGATCGCCGGCATCGGAAAGGGCGTCCGTTTCGCCCTGCAGAAGATGCAGGAGATCGCCCGTCCCATCTGGGAGCTGGATGACGAATGGCTCCAACGGATCGCTTTCACCGCCGGCAGGGAAAACGAGGACATCTCGGAATTGGTCATCGAAGCGGCTCAGATGGTCGGCCGGGAAAAGCTGATGGAGAAGAACTTCAAACTCTGCGATTGCGTGGTTGCCCACCCGCGGGCCGAAAGTGAAGTGTTCGCGGGGATTCTGATCAACAAGGGGCGGATGAACCTGCAAATGCCGGCATACAAACATGATGTCCGCGTGCTTGTCGTGGGGGACGCCCTGGAGCCGGAACCGGTGGACGAGGAAGCCCTCGCCACGGAGGCCGGCTTTGCGCGGCAGATGGAGTTGAAGGATGAATTCCTTCAAGTGATTGAAAAGTTGATTCAGATGGACATCGGACTGATTGTCGTCGATCGCGGCGTCGACCCGGTGGCCGAAGAGATGTTGACCGATGCCGGGGTGATGGTGGTTCAACGGGTTTCCCATCACGATCTCGCCAAAGTGGCGGATCACACCGGCGCTCGGATCATCAAGCGTTCCGCTCTGCGGAAAATGCCGGAGGAATTGGAGACGGTGATCGGCCACTGCGATGAAGTGGAGGACCACGAGCCCTATCAGCGGATTCGGGTGAGCGGCGGCCGGGGCAAACCCTTTGCCACCATCCTGGTGGGCGCTTCCACCGAGGAAGTGGTTGGCGAGCGGGAGCGCATCTGCAAGGATGCCGCCTCCGCCGTACAGGCTGCCGTCCGCGGCGGTTTCCTTCCCGGAGGCGGTGCCGCCGAACTGGCCCTGGCCCGGGAAGTGGAAAAATACCGCGATTCCGTCCAGGGCATGGAGCGGTTTGGAGTGGCCGCCGTGGCCGAGGCTCTGCACCGCCCGATGGTTCAAGTGGTGGCGAATGCCGGTTTCAACCCCCTCGAAAAAGTGGAGGCCGTGAAGGCGCTCCAGTTGAAGCGGCAGTCCGATTCCCTCGGAATCGATTGTGACCGGGGAAATGTCGCCGACATGATCGAAATGGGCGTCGTCGATCCGGTGCCCGTCAAGTATCATGCCCTTCAGGCGGCGGGTGAAGTAAGCGCTGCAATCCTTCGGATTCATACCATTGTGAAGATGAGAGATCTGCCCGATTTGATCGAGTAGGAGGTGACCGGCGTGAACGAAGGAAAGGATGAACTGGCATCCGAGGAGGCGGTGGAAGCTTCTCGGCCTGTGACGCAGGGAGAAAAGGCGGAGCGTCAGCCGAATCCGGAAAGCGTTGATGGGGACGTGGCGGAGGAATCCCCAAAACAGGAGGATCCCTACGAGCAGCTGGAGAAAGAACTGGAGAAGTGGAAGCGGCAGTCAGAGGAGCATTACGAGATGTTCCTCCGAGCGCGGGCCGATTTGGAAAACTACCGCCGGCGAGCTCGAAAGGAGCTGGAGGATACGGCCCGTTACGGAGCGGCCAACTTGGCGGAGGCGCTCCTGCCGGTGTTGGACAATATGGAGCGGGCTTTGGCCGCAGGACGGGATTCGAGCGGGGAAGCCTTCTATCAGGGCGTGGAAATGGTTTACCGCCAGCTTTTGCAGGTGCTGTCCGATGCGGGGTTGTCCCCGATCGAGGCGGTGGGCAAGCCCTTTGATCCCCATTTGCACAATGCCGTCATGCAGACGGAGAGTGACAAATACGAACCCGGCACAGTGGTGGAAGAGCTTCAGCGGGGGTACCGGTTCAAGGACCGCGTCCTCCGGCCCACGATGGTGAAAGTGTCCAAATAAGAAACAGAAACAGCATCTCCGGCAAAAGGGGGTATTCTTCGATGGGCAAAGTGATCGGAATCGATTTGGGAACCACCAACTCATGTGTCGCTTTCATGGAAGGGGATGAAGCCGTCGTCATTCCCAATGCGGAGGGGGGTCGCACCACTCCCTCCGTCGTTGGTTTTTCGAAAAACGGTGAGCGCCTCGTCGGAGAAGCGGCCAAGCGGCAGGCCATCACCAACCCGGAAAAGACGATCATTTCGATCAAGCGGCACATGGGTAGCGACCATAAAGTGAAAATCGACGGCAAAGATTACACGCCCCAGGAAATTTCCGCCATGATTCTGCAGAAGCTGAAGGCGGACGCCGAAGCATACCTGGGTGAAAAGGTGACCCAGGCGGTGATTACGGTCCCCGCCTACTTCAACGACAGCCAGCGGCAGGCGACCAAAGACGCCGGCCGGATCGCCGGACTGGAAGTGCTTCGGATCATCAACGAGCCCACCGCTGCAGCCCTCGCCTATGGGCTGGATAAGGCGGACGACCAGACCATCCTGGTGTTCGACCTGGGCGGCGGGACCTTTGACGTGTCCATTCTGGAGCTCGGGGACGGCCTGTTTGAAGTGAAGGCCACCAGCGGAAACAACAAGCTGGGCGGGGACGATTTCGACCAGGCGATCATCGATTACCTGGTGGAGGAGTTCAAAAAGGAACACGGCATCGACCTCACCGGCGACAAGATGGCGATGCAGCGGCTCAAAGACGCGGCGGAGAAGGCGAAAAAGGACCTGTCCGGCGTGTTGAGCACCACCATCTCCCTTCCTTTCCTCTCTGCCGACGAGACCGGTCCGAAACACCTGGAAGTGACCCTGACCCGGGCCAAATTCAACGAACTGACCGCCCACCTGGTGGAAAAGACGATGGAACCGACCCGCCAGGCCTTGAGGGATGCGGGATTGGAACCGAGCCAGATCGACAAGGTGATCCTCGTCGGCGGTTCGACCCGGATTCCCGCGGTTCAGGAAGCGATCAAAAATCTGATCGGCAAGGAACCGAGCAAAGGGGTCAATCCCGATGAAGTGGTGGCCATGGGTGCGGCCATTCAGGCCGGGGTTCTCTCCGGTGAAGTGAAGGATGTGGTCTTGCTCGACGTCACTCCCCTTTCCCTGGGAATCGAGACCCTCGGCGGGGTGTTTACCAAGCTGATTGAACGGAACACCACCATTCCCACCGAAAAAACGCAGATGTTCTCCACGGCGGCGGACAACCAGACGGTGGTGGAGATTCACGTCCTGCAGGGCGAGCGGCCGATGGCCAAAGACAACAAATCCCTCGGCCGGTTCCACCTGCACGGCATTCCACCGGCTCCCCGCGGCGTTCCCCAAATCGAGGTGACCTTCAAGATCGACGCCAACGGGATCGTCAATGTGTCGGCCAAGGATAAGGCGACGGGCAAGAGCCAGGCGATCACCATCCAGTCTTCCAGCGGCCTGTCCGAGGAAGAGATCCAGCGCATGATCAAGGAAGCCGAGGAGCACGCCGAGGAGGACCGCAAAAAGAAAGAAGAGGCGGAGGTCCGTAACCGGGCGGATCAGCTGATGTTCACCGCGGACAAAACCCTTCAGGATCTGGGCGACAAAGTGGAGCAGGCGGATAAAGACAAGGTGAACGAAGCCAAGGAGAAGGTGAAAAAAGCCCTTGAGGGCAATGACGTCGAGGAGATCAAAAAGGCTTCGGATGAGCTGGAACAGACGGTGCAGCAACTGGCGGTGAAGATGTATCAGCAGCAGGCCCAGCAGGCCCAGACGGCCGGATCGGAGGCCGAAGCTGATTCCAAGGAGGAAAAGGATAACGTCGTGGATGCCGAATATGAAGTGGTAGATGACAAAAAAGAAGACGAGAAGTGACTTTTCCTTTTCCCCGACAAAGCCGGAAAGGCTTTCCGGCTTTGCCTTTTTCATATCGGATCACCCTAGGGATGGAGGGTGAATACATGAACAGCAGAGGGAGCGTGCCGTATCAGTCCTGCCATCTAAGCGCAGGCGAAGCGGTGCCTCCCCTTCGGCCCACATTGAGCCCCGAGGGGCATCGGCCTGCATGAGAAGGAGGTGACCCGGTGAGCAAACGCGACTATTACGAAGTGCTGGGTGTGAGTCAGACTGCTTCCGCTGAAGAGATCCGCAAGGCGTACCGAAGGCTGGCCCGCAAATACCACCCGGACGTGAACAAGGAGCCGGACGCCGAGGAAAAGTTTAAAGAGGTGAAGGAAGCCTACGAGGTCCTCAGCGATCCGCAAAAAAGATCCAATTACGATCGTTTCGGCCACGCGGATCCCGGTGCGGCTGCCGGGTCGGGTAGCGGTTTTGGCGGATTCGGCGGAGCGGGTGCCGATTTCAGCTTCGGCGATATCTTCGACATGTTTTTCGGCGGGGGACGGCGAAACCCTCACGCCCCACGACAAGGTGCCGATCTGGAATTTCACATGGAAGTGGAGTTCAAGGATGCCGTTTTTGGAAAGGAAACGGACATCTTCGTCCCCCGGACCGAAACCTGTTCCACCTGTGGAGGCAGCGGGGCCAAACCCGGCACGCAGCCGGAGCGCTGTCCGCTGTGTCGCGGAACCGGTCAGGCGGAGACCGTGCAAAACACGCCCTTCGGCCGCATTGTGAACCGGCGGATCTGTCAGCAGTGCGGCGGTCAGGGGCGGATTATCCGGGAGAAATGCTCCACCTGCGGAGGATCGGGTAAGCAGAAACACCGGAAGAAGATACACATCAAGATTCCCCCCGGGATTCACGACGGCGCCCAACTGCGCGTCAGCGGAGAGGGCGAACCGGGAATCAACGGGGGACCTCCGGGCGACTTGTACATTCACATCCGCGTGAAGCCCCATGAACTGTTCAGACGGGATGGGGACGACATCGTCTGTGTCCTGCCGATCACCTTCGTGCAGGCCGCCCTTGGCGATGAAGTGGTGGTTCCCACCCTCGACGGGCGGGCGAAATTGAAAATCCCGGCCGGTACGCAGACGGGAACCGAGTTCCGCCTGCGGGGGAAGGGGGTTCCCCGACTTCGGGGTTACGGCCAAGGGGATCAGCGCGTCAAGGTGCGCGTGGTGACCCCCACCCGTCTCACCGAGAAGCAAAAAGAAGTTTTGCGGGAGTTCGGCCGGTTGAGCGGGGATTACATCCGGGAACAGTCCGAGGAAACCTTTTTCAACAAGATGAAGAAGGCCTTTATGGGAGAATGAACCTTTGAAGGAAGAATCGCTGGGGAAATGGATCACCCATTGTCTTCGCGGGCGTCGGGCCCGCGTTTTTCTTGGGGGGTGTCGGTGTGAATTGGCTGGAGATACGCGTCCATACGAGTTCGGAAGCGGTGGAGGCGGTCAGTTCCATCCTCATGGAATTGGGGGCCGGAGGAACCGTGATCGATGATCCGGAAGTATTCTCCCGCTCCTGGGACAGTCCCTTCGGTGAAATCGTCGAACTGGACCGGCGGGATTATCCGGAAGAGGGAGTGGTGGTGAGAGGTTATTTTCCCGAGTCGACACCGGAGGGAATGCTGGCGGGACGCATCCGGGATCGGCTGGCCAAGCTTCCGGACTGGGGTCTGGACCCGGGACCGGCGGACGTGTCCTGCCGGATCGTCGCGGAGGAGTCCTGGGAGAGCGCCTGGAAAAAGTATTATAAGCCCGTCCGCGTGACGGAGCGTCTGACCGTATGCCCCGTGTGGGAGAAGGCGGATTCCGGGGAAGGCGAGACGGTCATCCGCCTGGATCCGGGGATGGCCTTCGGCACGGGGACCCATGCCACCACGCAAATGTGCCTCCGCCTCCTGGAAAAACACCTGCACCCAGGCGATCGGGTGATCGATGTCGGTTGCGGCAGCGGCATTCTGAGCATCGCCGCCGCCAAACTGGGGGCCGGATCCGTTTTGGCCGTGGACCTGGATGAGGTGGCCGTCCGGAAGACCCGGGAAAACGCCATCCTGAACGGCGTACAAGATCTCGTTGTCGTCCGGACGGGGGATTTGCTGACAGGGGTGACGGAAGAGGGAGACCTGATCCTGGCCAATCTGTTGGCTCCCATCATTCTGCGCCTTGCCCGGGACCTTCGCCGGGTTCTCCGACCGGGCGGCCGCCTGATCGCCTCGGGAATCGTTTCCGACCAGGTTCGAAGTGTGCAAAAAGCCCTGGAGGATGCAGGTTTGGAGACGGTGGAAACGATTGGCGAGGGGGACTGGGTGGCGCTGGTGGCAAAAAGGTGATAAAATATACGTTCAGCATGAAAGTCGATCCGACCGGTCCGATTGTTGTGGAAGGAGCACGGGGATGCAGCGTTACTTCATTTCTCCGGAGCAGGTCGAAGGGGAGCAGTTCGTCATACGAGGAGACGATGTGCATCACATTCGGCGCGTCATGCGCTTTCGTCCCGGCGATCAGCTGATCGCCTGCGACGGTGAGGGTACGGATTACATCGGCGAATTGATGGAAGGAACCGGGAATGAGGTGACCTGTCGCATCCTTCGGCGGGAGCCGTCGGCGGGAGAGCCCGGCCTGCAGGTCACTTTGGCCCAGTCCCTGCCCAAGGGTGACAAATGGGAGTTGGTGTTGCAGAAGGGAACGGAGCTGGGAGCCACCTCCTTCTTGCCCTTCACCTCCCGTCGAACCGTGGTGAAATGGGACCGGGTCAAGGCCGAAAAGCGCCGGGTCCGTTGGAAGCGGATCCTCAAGGAGGCGGCGGAGCAATCCCACCGCGGGCGCATTCCCACGGTTTCCCCGGTGACCGACTGGAACGGGTTGCTCGAGGCGATCGCGAGGGCGGAGTTGGCGCTCATCGCCTACGAGGGCGGCGGTGAGCCCTTGTCCGCCGCCCTGGCGAGGAAAAGCTTCTCCCGCCTCCTCCTGATTGTCGGACCGGAGGGGGGATGGGAGGAGGAGGAAGTCCGCCAGGCCCGGGAAGCCGGGGCGGTCCCCGTCAGTCTGGGATCGCGGATCCTGCGGACGGAGACGGCGGCGGTGGCGATGCTCGCCTGCGCGATGTTTGCAAACGGTGAAATGGGAGGTGAAACCCTGTGAACACGGTGGCTTTTCACACCTTGGGCTGCAAGGTGAACGCATACGAGACGGAAGCCATTTGGCAGTTGTTCAAGCGGGCCGGTTATCAGCGGGTGGATTTCGACAGGAAAGCGGATGTTTACGTGATCAATACCTGCACGGTGACCAATACCGGAGACAAAAAGAGCCGCCAGGTGATCCGCCGGGCGATCCGCCGCAATCCGGACGCCGTCATCGTCGTCACCGGATGTTATGCCCAGACCTCGCCGGCGGAAGTGATGGCCATCCCCGGGGTCGATATCGTCTTGGGCACCCAGGGTCGGGAACGTCTGCTGGAATACGTGGAACAGTACCAGCGGGAACGGCAGCCGATCAATGCGGTGAAAAACATCATGAAAACGCGGGAGTTCGAGGAGTTGGACGTTCCCGCCTTTTCCGACCGGACGAGGGCGTCCCTCAAGATCCAGGAAGGCTGCAACAATTTCTGCACCTTCTGCATCATTCCCTGGGCCCGGGGGCTTCTCAGGAGCCGCAAGCCGGAAAACGTGTTGAAACAGGCGCGCCAGCTGGTGGAGGCCGGATACAAGGAGATCGTCCTGACCGGAATCCACACCGGCGGTTACGGCGAAGACCTGGAAGACTACAGCCTCGCCGATCTGCTGTGGGATCTGGACAAGATCGACGGGCTGAAGCGGATCCGGATCAGTTCCATCGAGGCGAGCCAGATCGACGAGCGGATCCTGGAAGTGTTGAATGCGTCGGACAAAATGTGCCGCCATCTGCACATTCCCCTGCAGGCGGGGGACGATGAGGTGCTGAAGCGGATGCGGCGCAAATATACGGTGGACGAATACCGGAAGAAAATCGAGCGGATCCGCGAAGCGATGCCGCAGGTGGCCATCACCACCGACGTGATTGTCGGCTTCCCGGGCGAGACCGACGAGCAGTTCGAGAACACCTACCGGTTGATCGAGGAGCTCCGGTTTGCCGAACTGCACGTGTTCCCCTATTCCAAACGGACGGGAACCCCCGCCGCCCGGATGGAAAACCAGGTACCCGAACCGGTGAAGCAGGAGCGGGTCAAAAGGCTGATCCGGCTTTCCGAACGCCTTTCCCTGGAATACGCCCGCCGGTTTGTCGGCGACGTGTTGGACGTGATTCCGGAACGACCCTACAAGGAAGAACCGGGAAGCGGTCTGTATGTGGGTTACTCCGACAATTACCTGCAGCTGGTCTTCCCCGGCAATGAGCAGTTGGTGGGCAAGGTGTGCCGCGTCCGCCTGGACGAACCCGGCCCGGAGGTTTGCCGCGGCACCTTCGTCCGCGTCCTGGATGACGCCCCCCGGACCGAGGCCGTTTGAAGAGCGATCCGGGAAATCGCCCGGTCCGGCGACAAAGGATCGAGGGGAGGCGTCTTAACGCTTGGAGGCGGCGGAACCTCTTCCTGCTGCCGGATTTTGGGCTTTGTCAGCCGTCACGGCGATCCGAAAGGATATCCGAAAGGATCGCTTTTTTTATCTTGCCCCTTTTCCGGTCTGCGCTTTTGGGGGATGGATGCCGAATGACGGTGCCGGTTGACCCGCTTGTGACGGATGCTTGAAACCGGCTGCAACCATTTCGCCGCTTTTTCGCTATAATGGGCCCGTGGCCGCATGTGACCGGCGTCAAATGCGATTCCGTACAAAGGAGAGATGCCCAATGATTCGTGAATTGACCCGAAGGGAAGAGTGGGTTGAAGCCTTTCCGCTCTTGAAGGAACTGCGGACCCATCTGGATCTGGACACCTATCTGTCCCTGCTGGAGGAGATGCGCCCGCGGGGTTACCGGCTGTTCGCCCTGGAGGAAAGCGGTCGGATGCTGGCCCTGGCCGGCGTGGCGGTGATGGTCAATCTGTACAATGGCCGGCATCTTTTCATTTACGACCTGGTCACGAAGGAGGAAGAGCGGTCCAAGGGATACGGGGCCAAGCTTCTCCGATACCTGGAGGACTTCGCCCGGGCCCAGGGCTGTCGTCTGGTGGAGCTGACCTCGGGGGTCCGGCGGAAGGAGGCCCACCGTTTCTACGAGGAGAAGATGGGTTATACGAGAAACAGCTGGGTGTTCAGAAAGCGGCTTTCCCCTGAGGGGAAGGAGGAGGGAGTGAAATGAGTGGGGTTTGAGCAGGTGTCAACCTTGCCCGATGGGCGAAGGCTGGTCCTTCGGGAGGCCGTTTTGGAGGATGCGGAGGAAATGATTGTCTTTGTTCAGAAAACCCTTGGCGAGTCCGATTACCTGCTTTTCGAACCGGGAGAGTTTCGCCCGTCAGTGGGCGAACAGCGCCAATTGCTGGAACAGTGCGCCCGATCCGACACCCATTTGTATTTGATCGCCGAGGTGGACGGAGAGATGGCCGGCATGCTTAATTTTCAGCCGGGGAAACGGAAGCGCAATGCCCATGCCGGCGAATTCGGCATCAGCGTCCGCAAAAAGTACTGGGGGATGTCGATCGGAAGACAGTTGCTCCAAGCCTTGCTTCAATGGGCCCGGCAAACCGGGAAGATCCGGAAGATCAACCTGCGGGTCCGGACGGACAACGAACGGGCCATTCGCCTGTACCGTTCGGTCGGCTTCAAGGTGGAGGGAACCATCTCGAGGGAATTTTGCATCGACGGTCGGTTTTACGACGCTCACTGGATGGGAATCGAGTTGGACTGAATCCGGTATGAACGGTCTCTCCCCCGTGCAGGATACCCCTAGAAACCAATAAACCGGACAGGACCGGAGGGATGCCGAACGGCATCCCGATGGTTCGGCGGTGAAGGGGTGAAGGAGGGAAATCGATGAAACAGGGAAAACGGAAGCGCGATCAGGAGCCGACCGTCGCGCCGGGGATGGATGACCGGGAAGAGCTGGAGCAGCGGGCGTCCGAGGAAGAGATCCGGGAAGGC
Organism: Planifilum fimeticola; assembly: GCF_003001905.1. Lineage (NCBI taxonomy): Bacteria > Bacillati > Bacillota > Bacilli > Caryophanales > Thermoactinomycetaceae > Planifilum > Planifilum fimeticola. The sequence continues at coordinate 62,711 of NZ_PVNE01000008.1, read as the reverse complement.
GAGTATACGGAAGTGACCACCCTGTCATGGGACGAGGCGGATCCCTCTTGAACGGAGTCGGGAAATGCGGTTTGTCCGTCGGGGGCTTTTCCGCATTTTCCCCCGCGGACGGAGGATTTGTCCTGCCATCCACATTTCCGTTGTGTTATGCTAAAATCGCGGCGTTCAGGACAGAGGAGCATTTGCAGACGTAAGATCGGGAGCGGAAGAAAATCGCCCGGGAAAGCGGAGCGATTCCGATCTTAAAACACCAGGGCGGAAAGGTTGTGGACGGATTGAAGGAAGTATCGGCCGGCGGGGTGGTGTTCCGCCGGAAAAATGGCCGAACGGAAATTCTTCTGATCGAGGACAGGTATTCCCGGTGGACGCTTCCCAAGGGAAAGAGGGAGAAGGGGGAAACGAACGAGGAGACCGCCCTGAGGGAAATCCGGGAAGAGACGGGGGTTTCCGGGCGAATTCTTCGCCCGTTGACATCGGTTCATTACCGCTATTTTCACCCCGATCACGGAGATGTGGAAAAAGAAGTGCACTATTATCTGGTGGAGGCGACGTCCGAGGCGCTTCATCCCGCCCTGTCCGAAATCGGCGGGGCCCGCTGGTTGCCTCCGGAGGAAGCCTGGCGGCTCATGCAAGGGGAAGGGTATGACAACAACCTCCCCGTGATGGAGGAAGCCTACCGACATCTGGGGCTTCTCGCGGGCGAATCCTGATGCCTCTATCACCTTTATAACTTGTCAAGCGGATGCGCGTTTGGAGGGAGAGCCATGACGGTAACAAATCTCGCATCGATCATCGATCACACCCTGTTGAAACCCGAAGCGACGGCGTCGGACATCGACCGTCTATGCCAGGAGGCGTTGGAGTCCGAGTTTGCCGCGGTCTGCGTGAATCCCTGGTGGGTATCGCGGGCGGCGGAACGGCTGAAGGAATCCGACATCCAGGTATGCACGGTGGTCGGTTTTCCCCTCGGGGCCACGACCACGGAGGTCAAGGCGGCCGAAACCAAACGGGCCGTCGCAGACGGGGCTTCCGAAATCGACATGGTGATGAATATCGGAGCCTTCAAGTCGGGAGACCGACAGGGAGTGGAAGAGGACATCCGCGCAGTGGTCCGCGCGGCCGGGGGGCGCACAGTCAAGGTGATCCTGGAGACCGGACTGCTCGATGAGGGGGAGATCCGTCTCGCTTGTGAACTTGCCAAGGCGGCCGGAGCCCATTTTGTCAAGACCTCCACCGGGTTCGGGCCCGGCGGGGCGACGGTGGAAGCCGTCCGCATCATGCGCGAGGCGGTTGGCCCGGAGATGGGGGTGAAAGCCTCCGGCGGGATCCGCAGTCTGGCCGCTGCGAAGAAGATGATTTCCGCCGGGGCGAATCGGATCGGCACCAGTTCCGGTGTCGCCATCCTGGGGGAGTTGGGCGAGTGAGCGCTCTTTAAGGACTTTCCTCTTTCGCTGCGGCGACCGGACTCATCTTTTTCGCCCTTTGCCGATTCGCCAAACGATCACTCCGTCCGGAACGAGGGCGGTGACGAGCTGGGCAAAGGGGCGGGCAAAGGGCAGGGCGACCAGGGAGCAGAGGATGTTGAACAGGGTTTGGACATGGGCCACCTGGGCGGCCGGGTCGCTGTCCAACAGGCGGGCGGCGTCGGCGATCCAATGGACGACCGGAGCGAAGAGAAGGACGCCGACCACATTCAGAATCAGGTGGGCGACGGCCACCTGTTTGGCGGACCGGCCCGTTCCGATGGCGGCGATCAGGCCGGTTACACAGGTGCCCACATTGCTGCCGAGGACGATCGCGACGGCGACGGGCAGCGACAACAGACCCGAGGAGTAAAAGCCCATGGTCATGGCGACGGCGGCGCTGCTGCTCTGGATCACCGCCGTCAGCAGCGTTCCGGCGGCGATGCCCGTCCAGACCGGATCTCCCCCCCGCTCCAGGATCCAATGAATCCATCCCCGCTCCTTCAAGGGAATGGACAGCCATTGCATCGCTTCCATGCCGAGAAAGATGCAGCCGAAACCGGCGACGGCCAAGCCTGCGCCCTTGAATCCTTTCCAGGGAAGAAGATGCATGAATCCGCCGACCAGGAGCATGGGAAGGGCGAAATCCTCGATCTTCAGGGCGAGGATTTCCGTGGTGACCGTCGTGCCGACATTGGTGCCCAGTATGATGCCAATGGTTTGGGGAAAAGTGAGAATCCCGGCGTCCACCAGTCCGATCGATAAAACGGTTACCGCACTGCTGCTCTGCAGCAGGGATGTGACCAGAAGGCCGGTAAGCATCCCGCGGGTGGGTGTGCGGGTGAAGCGGAGGAGAAGGGACTCCAGGCGATCGCCGGCCAGGATTCCCAATCCGATGCGGATCAATTGCATCCCGAACAAAAAAACGGCCAAACCCGTTGCAAAGGGTATCAATATTTCCTTCACAGGCACCGCCCCCTCTCCCATGTATATGGCCGGAGGGGGACAGGCATGACGAGACGTGGCAAATTCGCGCGGACAGCGACCCGCCATGAAGGTGCCGAGGGTTGATGGCCGACATGGATAAAGCCCCCAGGGAGGGGCTTTATCCGTCATTTGCGCCGTTTGGGAATGTAGGGCGGGTTGTCGAGCTCCGATTCCAGGTCCGGCGTGTAGGGACCGGGCCATTCGGGGTAGCGGGGGGGTTGTTCCGACCGCGCCGATTGTTTCCGATTCGGGTCCGGTTGAGCGGGGCCGAAGCTGGCCCAGGGGGGGTGATCCGGGGACAGGTCACCCTGATCGAACGGATCGGGATAGCCGCGGCTTTCATGAAGATCAGGCCTTCCCGCCATCTCGGGATGGAAATCCGGGTCTTGCTCCATCCATTCGGAATCGTCCATGCTCTGCATCCGCTGCATTTCTTCCCTGACGATTTTCCGTATCATCTGCCGCAGCTGGGCATCATTTGCCTTCTTTTTGGACACGGCTCTCGCACTCCTTTCTTTGAGGGTGGGCGGTCGTTCTATTATATGCGCCATCTTTCAGGAGGTGTGGGACGAACGCCGGGGCGGGGACGCCTTTCGCAAACCGGCCGGTTCTTGATATAATATCGCCAGATCGGACAAGGAGGGTTGTATGTGGCGGATTGCATCTTTTGCGGCATCGTCGAGGGGAGCGTTCCCTCCGACAAGGTGTACGAAGACGACAGCGTCCTGGCTTTTCGGGACATCAATCCCGCGGCGCCGGTTCACGTGCTGATCATCCCCAAAAAGCACGTTCCGTCCCTTCTGGATGCGGAGGAAGAGCCCGAGTTGATGGGGAAGGTTATCGCGGCGGCCTCCAAGGTGGCCAAGGAGTTGGGACTGGCGGAAAATGGGTTCCGCCTGGTGAACAATTGCGGCAAACACGGACTGCAGACCGTCTACCACATCCATTTCCACTTGATCGGCGGGCGCCAGCTTTCCTGGCCTCCCGGATGATTTTGACATCCTCTTTTGGGCTGAGGTATAATAAATGTTGACTTACTGCGCATCATCCGACTTTTTTGGATGAAATTCGGGCGGTGTTGGGCCGAAGCGTTTCCATGCAGGTGTTTGGTTTTTCCGTCCCCTGTGGGACAGGGCCGCTCGCTTGCGTGACCTGACCGTGAAGGTTTTTGCCTTACCCGGCTCCATTCGTCCGGGCGGCTCACCTGACCCGCGGAGGGAGGGAAAAGCATGGCTGAAGTTCGCGTTCGCAAAAACGAATCGCTGGACAACGCTCTCCGCCGTTTCAAGCGCTCCTGCGCCAAAGATGGGCTTTTGGCCGAGGTGCGCAGACGCGAGCATTACCAGAAGCCGAGCGTCCGCCGGAAAAAGAAATCCGAGGCCGCTCGCAAGAAACGCAGGTAAAGAGGTGCCAAACAGGATGAGCTTGACCCAGCGGCTGGAACAGGACATGAAGACCGCACTCAAGAATAAAGACAAGACGAAATTGAGCGTCATCCGCATGGTGCGATCTGCCATCAAAAATGCGGAGATCGAAAAGGGACGTCCCCTCGAGGAAGGGGAAGTATTGGACGTCCTTTCCCGGGAGTTGAAACAGCGCAAGGAATCGCTTCAAGAGTTTGAAAAGGCGGGACGGAGCGAGCTGGCGGAGAAGGTGAAGGCGGAGATCGCCGTGGTGGAAGCCTATCTGCCCGCTCCGCTGTCCGAAGAGGAGCTTCGAGAGTTGGCCCGGCAAGTGATCGGCGAGGTGGGTGCTTCATCCCCTGCGGATATGGGCAAGGTGATGAAGGAGATCATTCCCCGCGTCAAGGGACGAGCCGACGGGAAAGAGGTGAATCGGATCGTCCGCGAGTTGTTGGGCTGACAAACGTGCATTTGCTGCAGGGCTGTTGACGCAGGAGCGAGGTCAACAGCCGCTTTTTTTCGGAGAGCGGATCCACCTTCAAGCGCCGATGGAGGCGAACGGTCCGCAAAGCCCGAGCGCGTCTCACAGTCAATGGCAACTCGAGGTGGTTGAAACGGAACGGAGGGATTCCCCCGGTGAAGCGGGTTGCTTTTCTTTTGATCGGAGCGGCACTCCTTCTGATGTGCTGGCCGGTTTGGTCTTCGGCGGCGCCCCCGGCCGCCGGCAAAGCGGTTTACTGGATCCCGGTGGAACAGGAAGTGGAGCGGGGGTTGTCCACCTTCCTCGAACGGGCGTTGACCGAAGCGGAAGAGGCCAAGGCCGAGGCCGTCGTGCTGGAAATCGACACCCTGGGCGGAGAGGTGACGGCAGCCCTGGAAATCGGAAAGCTGATCCGACGTTCGTCGGTTCCGGTGATCGCCTACATCCGGGGAGAGGCCATTTCCGCGGGGGCCTACATCACCCTCAACGCGGATAAGATTCTGATGTCGCCGGGAAGCGCCATGGGCGCCGCTGAGCCCCGCACGTTTTACGGTGAGGTCGCCGATCCGAAAACGGTTGCCTTCTGGGCTTCCAACATGCGTGCCGCCGCTGAACAGGGAGGGCGGAACGGCGATATTGCCGCCGCCATGGTGGATCGCAACGTGGAAATCAAAGGGCTGAAAAAGAAAGGGGAACTGCTCAGCCTGTCCGCCGATCAGGCGGTCGAGTGGGACATGGCCGACCGCATCGTCCCCTCCGAAAACGAGGTGCTTCCGGCGATCGGGCTGGGGGATGCGGAAGTGATCGAGGTGGAGCTGACGCCCGCCGAGAAGTTTGCCCGCTGGGTGACCAGTCCCTATGTGGTTCCCATCCTGCTTCTGCTGGGCCTGGGCGGAATCGCCCTGGAGCTGCTCACCCCGGGCTTCGGAGTTCCGGGAGCTGTCGGACTTTTATCCTTTGGTCTTTATTTCTTCGGACACTATCTGGCCGGTCTGGCCGGAATGGAGACGGTGCTGCTCTTTGTCGCCGGGCTCATCCTGATGGTGGTCGAGTTGTTTGTTCCCGGATGGGGGATCTTCGGAATATTGGGCCTGATCTCCCTGGGAAGCGCCGTGGTGCTGGCGGCTTATGATCCCGCCTTCGGCATCGTCTCCCTGCTGGTGGCGCTCGCCATCACGCTGGTCGGGGTGTGGATTGCCGTCAAGGTCTTTGGCATGAAGGGCGTTTGGGCCAAAATGATCCTGAAGGAGTCCCAAAAAAACGAATCGGGTTATACATCCTCCAGGGACTGGAAAGACTTGGTCGGGAAGAAGGGAATGACGCTGACGCCGCTCCGGCCTGCGGGATGGGTTGAGGTGGACGGCGAGAAATACGACGTGGTCAGCGAAGGGGGCATGATTCCCGCCAAAACGGCGGTCAAAGTGATTCACGTGGAAGGATCCCGCATCGTCGTTCGTCGAATAGATACCACCGAAGAAAAAACATCCGAGGAGGAAATGTGATATGGAAGCAGCAGGTTTGCTGACGGTGATCATCCTCGTGGTCGTAGCCATCGTCTTTCTTGCTGTTCTGTTTTCGTTTGTTCCCGTTATGCTGTGGATCAGCGCGATGGCTTCCGGCGTCTATGTCGGTCTGACCACCCTTGTGGGGATGCGCCTGAGACGGATTGCTCCGGCGCGGATCATCAACCCCCTGATCAAGGCGCGCAAGGCGGGATTGGACGTCACCATCGAACAGCTGGAAACCCACTACCTGGCGGGTGGGAACGTCGATCGGGTTGTGGACGCGCTGATCGCCGCCCAGCGGGCGAACATCGATCTCGTGTTCTCCCGGGCAGCGGCGATCGATCTGGCCGGACGGGATGTGCTGGAAGCGGTGCAGATGAGCGTGAACCCGAAGGTGATTGAAACGCCGATGGTTTCCGCAGTGGCCAAGGACGGAATTGAAGTGAAGGTCCGGGCCCGGGTGACCGTGCGGGCCAACATCGACCGCCTGGTCGGTGGTGCCGGGGAGGAAACGATCATCGCCCGGGTGGGTGAGGGGATCGTTACCACCAACGGTTCCGCCGACAGCCACAAGGATGTGCTGGAAAACCCGGACATGATCTCCCAAACGGTCTTGGACAAAGGGCTGGATGCAGGGACCGCCTTTGAAATCCTGTCCATCGACATCGCCGACGTGGACGTGGGGAAAAACATCGGGGCGGAACTGCAGACCGACCAAGCCGAGGCGGATAAGCGGATCGCCCAGGCCAAGGCCGAGGAGCGGCGGGCGATGGCCGTCGCCAAGGAGCAGGAGATGCGCGCCCGCGTGGAGGAGATGCGCGCCAAGGTGGTGGAGGCGGAAGCCCAAGTGCCTCTGGCCCTTGCCGAAGCCCTTCGTTCGGGCAAAATGGGTGTGATGGATTATTATCAGTTGCAAAACCTGCTGGCGGATACCGATATGAGGAAATCGATCGGGGAATTGACGAAAGACGAGGATGCCGACCAATGATTTTCCATCCCGATGCTGTTCGGCGGGAGAGGTGACGGCAGATGGAATTGCTCATTCTCATCGTGGCATTTGTGCTCTGGATCCTGCAAAAGGCGCTTTCGTCCCCGAATAAGGAGGCGGCCAAAAAACGGAAGAAGCGCCCTCCTGCGCCTACTCCCTGGAGAGATCCGTGGGGGGAGCGGACGGACACCATCCCCTTTCCGGATTTATCCGAGGAGGACGCTTTGGGGGAGCCGGTGCGCCCCCCCTCTCCCTCCGCAACCGGATCGGTCAAGGAGATCATCCAAAATCTCCCGGAGGAAATTCGGGACGCGGCAGAACAGGTGAAGACGGATGTTCAGGGGGCGATCTCCGAGGCGGAAAAACGGGTGGAAACCCTGAAGGAGGTACAACCTCCGATTCCTTCTTTGAAAAGAAAAAAGACAATCGGGCTCGAGAAGGGGCTGTTTACAAAAAACAGTCTGGTCCGGGGCATCATATTGCAGGAAGTGCTCGGGCCGCCGCCTTCCCGCCGCTATTGGCAGAGGACGCATCGCCGCGCTCCGTAAGTGACGGATCCCATTGGATCTGTCGCTTTTTTTCTTGGTCAACTTTACGGGAAAAGGTGTGAGGTATGGGCAAGGCTCTGCAAAAGCTGTTTCGACAGCCCCGATTTGTGAAGCTTTGGTTTTCTCAAATCCTTCAATCCCTCGCCAACGTTCTGCTGAATGTGAGCGTGATGGTAAAAGTTTACCAGCAGACGGATTCCGTATTCAGTTCATCTCTGGTATTGGCCGTCATGGCATTGGGATCGTTTTTCGGAGGAATCCTCGGGTCGAAGTACATCCATCGGTTTCCGCTGACCCGTCTGTTGACCGGGATCGAATGGTCTCGGGCGGGACTGACGGTTCTTTTGGGCCTTATACTGCTCCATGTTTATTCGATACAGCTGTTTCTGACGAGTGTCGTCCTCTTTGTCATCGCGCTGATCGGTGCGTGGTATCAACCCGCCCGCTTTGCGCTGCTTCCCCTGGTCGTGTCCAAAAAAGAGTACATGAAGGCCAACGGAATGCTCAACATGATTCATCAGCTGTTTTTGGTTGCCGGCTGGGGGCTGGGGGGGATCATTGCCGCCGTCCTTCCCTTTTATTCCGTCATCCTGCTGATTTTCATCTCTTTTTCGCTATCCGGTGAGTGCATTCGAAGGATCCAGCTGCAGGCCTCCCTGATCGCGGCGGAGACATCGAAACCGGAGCCGGCATGGCGAAGGATGATCCAGGTTCCCGTGATCCGCAATATAACATCGATGGACCTTTTGGAAAGCTTGGCCAATGTAGTGTGGGCCAGCGCGTTCATTTTGGCGTTTACACACGATATTTTGGGAAAAGGGAGCGAATGGTGGGGGTTTATCAATGCTTCCTATTGGGTCGGGGGAATCGTCGGAAGCTGGATGGCAGTGATGATTACCCCATTTTTGGAGAAGCGTGTAGGATATATGATCGGTCTGAGCGCCTTGTCGATGTCCCTTTTGACTTTTTTCTTTGCGCTCAATTCCAATGCCGTCTTGGCGCTCGTAATTTGCATGTTCATGGGGCCCCTTTATCAGGTCAGGGAAATATGCCAGGAAACCGTCTTGCAGGACGTGATCTCCCCGCAGGAAAGAGCCAATGTCATGGCGGCAAGAAATGCGGTGTTGACTCCCTGGTCGGCAATGACTCACCTGATGATGGGCTGGTTGGCGGATCGGATGGATATTCAGTCCGCATACATACTCGCTGCGATATTGTACGGGCTTACATTTTTGTTCGTCGCATTTCAGCCGCAGCTGAAAAATTATCAATATGATGTGGGGGAAAGAAAAACCGTCTGAAAGTCCCTTCGACCGGCAGTGGCACGGAGGATGTACGGAAGTGGAGAGCCGCGCGGCATTGATGCCATAGAAGGATTCCCCGTGATCGGCTGGCTTGGCTCCTCTGCCCGGAACCAATCGGTCGCATGGAAATGATTCACCGGAAGGAAATCCGGCCATCCACCCATACTAACACCAAAGGAGGTGAACCAAATGCCGCGTCAGAGCAATCGCCTTCTGGTTCCGGGGGCTGCCCAAATTTTGAACCAGTTCAAGGAAGAAATCGCCGCCGAATTCGGTGTCACTCTCGGTCCCGATACGACGTCCCGAGGAAATGGATCGGTCGGTGGGGAAATCACCAAACGCCTGGTGCAGCAGGCGCAACAGGGTCAATCGCAATGATCCGAGGGATGATTCCTTCCCAACCGGACCCCGGAAGGTTCAGGGGTCCGGTTTTGCAGTTTCAGGAGAAAAATGCTAACGACTTACCCCTTATTTTGGTCGCCGGGGAAGAAAACATTCCCTACAGCGGGGAGGCATGTCCATCATAATTGAAGTGATCGACGCATAAGGGTTAAAAAGAAGATGGAGGGCTTGTTCCATGCGCAAAGGGACCGTCAATTTTCATCGCCACCTCGCCCGATGGCTGGACCTTCCCCCCGATGTGACCGCCGATGTTCCCCGGATACAGATGGTCGGATCCTATCAGGTGATGGTGGAAAACCATCGGGGTGTGGACTTCTTCAGCGATTCCGAGATTCTTCTGAAGGTCGACGGCGGAAAAATTCAAATTCGCGGGGAGAAGTTGACGATTCGCTCGATTTTTCCGGAGGAGATCCGGATTGAGGGTCATATTGTCGAAATGAGGTTCACGGAGTAGGGGGAGAGGAACGTTGCTCGAATTCATCAAGGGAAAAGTAACCGTCGAATTGTCCGGCTCCCGGCTTACCCCGATCATCAATGAGGCCATCCAAAAGGAGATCATTCTGGGCGACATCCGTTTTTTGGACGAGGAACGGATACGGCTGACGGTTCTTCTCCCCGATTTTTTCCGTTTGGTGCAAATCGTTCGTCCGAGCGGCGTTCGGATGCGTATTTTGTCCAAGCAGGGCCTCCCCTTTTTGCTCTCCAAAATGTACAAGCGTAAGTTTTTTGCGGCGGGAATTGTCCTCTTCGTCTTTTTGCTGACGACGATGAGTTCCTTCGTCTGGAAGGTGGAGGTGGAGGGAAACGAGCGGATCCCCGAGGAGGAAATCCTGGCGTATGCCCGGGAGGCGGGGGTGTTTCCCGGGCAGCTGAAGTTTCGTGTGCCGGAAAGCGAGGAAATTCAGCACCGTTTGTCCATGCGCCTGCCTCAGGCGACCTGGGTGGGATTTCGCATGGAGGGAACCCGGGCGGTGATCACCGTTGTCGAGAAGCAGGAGCCGAAGGAAAAGAACGAACGTTCTCCGGGGCCGGTACACCTGGTGGCGCGACGGAACGCGCTGATTTATGACATGCGGGTGGAGCAGGGAAAGCCCGTGGTTCAGGTGAACGACATGGTGAAAAAAGGTCAGCTGCTGGTATCCGGAGTCTACGGGGATTCCGGTTCGGAACGGGTGGTCGGCGCCAAGGGAAAGGTGTGGGGGGAGGTTTGGTACGACTCCGATGTGGTGGTTCCCCTGGAACAGAAGCGGAAGGTTTATACCGGCAATCGCGACAGGGGCTATTATCCCTACGTGGCATCACGGGTCATCCGGTTGCCCTTTTTGTATCCCGTTCCCTTCAAGAATTATGAAACGGTCGAACGGGTGCATGTTCTCCGCCTGTTCAAGTGGCGCCTCCCCATCGGATGGGTGGAGGAGGAGCGGTTGGAAATGAAATGGGTCAAGCGCAGGATGACCCCTGAGGAGGCGATTCGTCTGGGGAAAGAGCGGGCCCGGGCGGACGTGAGGGAGCGGATCGGTCGGGACGGGCGCATTTTGATGGAAAAGGTTTTGCAACCCCGCGTAGATAATGGTAAAGTTTATATGAAAGTACACTTCGACGTTATTGAAAATATTGCGGTATCTCAACCGATTCTGCAAGGAGAATGAGTCCTTTGTCCGAAACGATCAAAATCGTGTTGCGTGATGCGGCGGAGGCCCTTTCCCTCTTTGGACCTCATGATGTTTTTCTCAAGCGGATTGAAGCCGAAACCTCCGCAAAAATCGTGACCCGTGGAGAGGAAATGGTGATCAGCGGTTCCCCGGAGGAACGGGAGATTTTGCACCAGCTGTTTCGCGTTCTTCTCGCCCTGGTTCGCAAAGGGGTTCATCTGAGCGAACGGGACGTGGTCTATGCCCACCGGCTGGCCAAGCAGGGTCTGGCGGAGGAACTCCTGGAGTTGTACAACGAGGAGATCGGCGTCACCTACAAAGGGAAGACCGTCCGGGCGAAAACCCTCGGGCAGCGCCATTATGTGTCGGCCATCAAAAAGGCGGACATCGTGTTCGGCATCGGCCCCGCAGGGACGGGAAAGACGTTCCTGGCCGTCGCCATGGGAGTGACCGCCCTGAAAGCCCACCGGACCAAACGGATCGTCCTGACCCGTCCGGCGGTGGAAGCCGGGGAAAACCTCGGTTTTCTTCCCGGGGATCTGCAGGAAAAGGTGGATCCGTACCTCCGCCCCTTGTATGACGCTCTGTATCACATGCTCGGTGTAGAGCAAGTGTCGAAAATGATGGAGAAAGGGATCATCGAGGTGGCTCCATTGGCCTACATGCGGGGGAGGACGCTGGAGGATGCTTTCGTGATCCTGGACGAGGCCCAAAACACCACGCCGGAACAGATGAAGATGTTCCTGACCCGATTGGGTTTCGGCTCGAAAATGGTGGTTACGGGAGACGTCACCCAGGTGGACCTTCCGAAAGGGAAGAAGTCGGGTCTTGTGGAAGCGGAGCGCATCCTTCGCGATATCGATGGAATCCGCTTTATTCACCTGACCCAGGAAGATGTGGTGCGACACACCCTTGTCCAGAAAATCATCGACGCTTATGCACGGAACGGCTGAGGCGTTTCCCCAAGGAGTCGGTCCTGGATGAAACCAAAGGTCAAGCAGATCTCCGCCAGCCGGAAGCAATCGCCCATGGCGTCCGGCTGGCGTTCAAGCACATGGGTGCGGTTTGCCTTTTATGCGTTGATCGGGATTGTCAGCTATTTTTTATTGCTCAATCCGGTCCTGCCGAAGCAATACGATCTCAAGCCCGGCTCGGTCAGCCCGGAAACGATCGTGGCGCCGGTGACAAAGATCGATCAGAAGGCGACGGAACAGGTCCGCCAGGAGGCGGCCCAGTCCGTTCCCTTGCAATATCGCAAAGACGAGCAGATCACCAGCCGTCAGATGGATCGGCTGGAACGGATTTATGATCAAATCCGGGGAAAAGCGACTGAATCCGTCTCCGAGAAGGAGAAAATCGAACAGCTCCGCGCGCTGATCCCCGCCATGTCCGACGATTTCTACAAGACCATGGTGCGGATCCCGGAAAAGGAGATCCCCGAACTGCGTTCCGTCAGCCGGGACGTTCTCCAGCAGGTGTTGTCGGAGGGCGTTCGCCCCGCCCAACTGGTTCAGAAACGGGAGCAGGCCGGCCGGCTGCTGGAGGAGTCCTATTCCCGGGGAAAGGCCCGTGATGCGGCTGGGGAACTGGTGCGCGCCCTGATCGTCCCCAACGTGGTCGTCGACAAGACGTTGACCGATGCCCTGCGGGAGACGGCCCGGGAGAGCGTCAAACCCGTGATCATTCAGAAGGGCGACGTGATTGTCGCCGCCGGAGAAGTGGTGACCGAAGAGAAGATCCGGGAATTGAAGGAATTGGGTCTGCTCAGGCACAATCTCAATTATAGGTTTTACTCGGGTCTGAGCCTTTTTCTGCTGATCTGGCTCGCCCTGCTTTACGTTTGCGTCCAGCGTTTTCATCCGGAGCTTCACGCCGACAACAGCAAAGTGTTGATGATGGCGGCGGTGTTCGTCCTCAACCTGCTGGCGATGAAGGTCGTTTCCCTGGGTCAGGATCTGGAATGGAGCACGGTGGGCTATTGCGCCCCCTTTGCCTTCGGGACGATGTTGATCGCCCTGCTTTTGGACACTCGTCTGGCCATATGGTTCGGCGTTCTGTTCAGCTTGGCGGCAGGGATTTTCTTCAACGATGAACGGCTCCTGCTTTTCGATTACCGATACGGTTTGGTCGCCTTGGTCAGCGGAACAGCAGGCGCCTTGGCCTTGGCTGGGGTGCGCAACCGACCCTCCATTCTCCGGGCGGGCCTGTTCGCGTCATTTGCCGCAACGGCGGCCATCGTGGCGCTGCACTTGCTCGTGCCGGCGGAGGGAGATCTGAGGGTGTTCCTCCAATCCGTCGGTTTTGGTCTTCTCTCCGGCGTGATATCGGCCGTGTTGACCATCGGTTTCCTGTCGCTGTTTGAAACAATCTTCGACATTCTCTCGCCGCTGCGCCTGTTGGAGCTTTCCAATCCCAACCACCCCCTTTTGCGCAAGCTGCTGGTGGAGGCGCCGGGAACCTATCACCATTCCGTCATGGTGGCCAACCTGGCGGAATCGGCGGCGGAGGCGATCGGGGCCGACGGCCTTTTGGCCCGGGTGGGTTCGTATTACCATGATATCGGCAAGCTCAAAAGGCCGCAGTTTTACATCGAAAACCAGATGCAGATGGAAAATCCCCACGATAAAATTTCCCCCCACCTGAGCAAGACGATTATCCTGTCCCATCCCAGGGATGGAGTGGAGATGCTGGAAGCGTATCGCATTCCCAAGCCGATCCGGGATATCGCCGCCCAGCATCACGGCACGACGCTGCTCAAGTATTTCTACCTCAAGGCGAAGGAGATAAGCGGCGACAGTCAGGTGTTGGAGGAGGATTTCCGCTATCCCGGTCCGAAGGCGCAGTTCAAGGAGGCGGCCATCGTGGGGATTGCCGATTCCATCGAAGCGGCGGTGCGCTCCCTGTCCCGTCCTACGCCGGGGCGGATTGAATCCATCGTCCGCAAAGTGATTCAGGATCGCCTGGAGGACGGTCAATTCAATGAGTGCGACTTGACGCTGAAGGAATTGGAAATGATCGGCCGTTCCATGTGTGAAACCCTTCAGGGAATTTTTCACGCACGGATCGAGTATCCCGAGGAGGTATCGGGGAAAGGAAAGGATGTCAAAAATGGGGTTGTCGGTTGATGTTCAGGTGGAGATCCCTTTGACGGAAGAGGAGCGGACCGTGCTCCGTTGGATCGATGCGAGCCTGCAGGAGGCGGCCTTGGTGGAGGGGTTGCCGCCGGCGGAGGTTTCGGTCACGATCGTGGATGATGAGGGCATCCGCAGGTTGAACCGGGACTTTCGCCATGTGGACCGGCCCACCGATGTCCTCTCCTTTCCCCAGTGGGAGCCGGGAGAACCGATGGAGGGCGCCGGAGATGGTCCCATCCCTCTCGGGGATATCGTCATCTCTTTTCCGCGCGCCCGGGAGCAGGCGGACGCCTACGGCCATTCCCTGGATAGGGAAATCGGCTTTCTGGCGGTTCACGGCTTTTTGCACCTGCTCGGATATAATCACGAAACGGAAGAGGAAGAACGCCGCATGTTTGCCCGTCAGGAGGAGATATTGGGGCGTGTCGGCCTCGAAAGGTAGGAGTGGTGGCCCATGTGGCTGACCAAACTGCTACATAGTTTCCGGTTCGCGCTGGAAGGATTAAAATATACCCTGGTGACCCAGCGCAACATGCGGATTCATTTTCTGACCGCGCTGGGGGTTCTTCTGCTGAGCCTTTATCTTCCCCTCAGCAAAATCGAGGTACTCCTGCTGTTCATCACGATCGTTCTGGTGTTGGTGGCCGAACTGTTCAACACCGTGGTGGAAGCCGTGGTCGACATGATCACAAAGGATTTTCATCCCTTGGCCAAGGTGGCCAAGGATGTGGCCGCCGGTGCGGTTCTTCTCTGCGCCGGTCTGGCGGTCGTGGTCGGCGTGAGCATTTTTTATCCCTATCTCGATCTGTTGAGGTTTCCCTACTTTGAAGAGGGTCCGGTGCCTCCCAATATCGGAATGGTGGCCATTTTGGTCTCCGACTTTTTCCTGACCCTGCTTCTCAAGAGCTGGTTTCACCGCTTGGGCCGTCCCCAGTGGGAACCCAGCATGACCACGTCCATCGCCTTCTGCATCGCCACTTCCGTCGCCCTGATGATTCACCATCTGATCATTGCTCTCCTGGTGTATCTGCTCACCGCTCTTCTCGTGGGAACGCGGCTGCGCATCAAGACGCGCAGGAGCCCCGTCGTCATCGGCTCCCTTCTGGGAACGGCCGTCGCACTCATCGGATTTGTTCTGCTGTGATTGAACCCGAAAGGAGAACCCAATCGCACATGTTCAAAGCAATCCGCAACTATCTCATCATCGGAACATTGGCTTTGCTTCCCGCCGTGGCCACCCTTTACGTGCTGAAGCTCCTCTTCCAGTTCATCGATCCCACTCTGGGGATCACCGTGGCCCGGATATTGGATTGGGTTGGTTTGGTGGAATTTCCCCTCCAGTTGGGCGGGCTCCGGTTTGAAACCCACATCCCCGGTGTCGGTCTGCTCCTCACCCTGGGGCTGCTCATCCTGGTGGGGATGCTGGCCAAAAGCTTTTTCGGCCGGCAGATGATCCTTTTCACGGAACGGATCTTCTCGCGGATTCCCATCGTCCGGGGAATTTACTCCACCGTCAAGCAGATCACCAACGCCTTCGGCCATGATGCCACTTCCTTCAAGCGGGTGGTGATGGTGGAATATCCGAGAAAGGGTTTGTATACCTTGGGGTTTTACACCGGTGTGAGCAATGACGAGATCTGCCGGCAGGCGGGGAAGAAAGTTCTCAACATTTTCCTTCCCACCACCCCCAATCCCACGTCGGGGTGGCTCGTGCTGATCCCTGAAAAGGACGTCATCTTTCTGGACATTACGGTGGAGGACGGATTAAAATACATCATCTCGGGGGGAGTGGTGGTCCCGCCGGCGAACGGACGCGGGGAACCGACGGGGGTCCCTGCCCTCCAACCGGGAGATTCGTCGGATGTGCGGATCCGCATCAAAGGACAAGGAGAGGTGAGGCCGTGAAAGACACGTTGCTCGCCGAAGCGCGAAGGGCGAGGGAGCACGCATATGTTCCCTACTCCCGCTTTCCGGTGGGGGCGGCCCTTTTGACCGACGACGGCGTGGTGTTCAGGGGGTGCAATGTGGAGAACGCCTCCTACGGGTTGACCAACTGTGCGGAGAGAACCGCCCTGTTCAAGGCCATTTCCGAGGGAAAACGCCGTTTTGTCGCCCTTGCGGTCATCGCCGACACATCCGGTCCCGTCGCTCCCTGCGGGGCTTGTCGCCAGGTGCTGGCGGAATTGTGCCCTCCGGACATGAAGGTGTACCTCGCCAATCTGAAGGGGGATTTGAAGGAAACCACCGTGGAAGAGCTGTTGCCCGACTCCTTTGGCAGGGAGGAACTCCGTTATGAGCCATAAATCGGGATTTGTTGCGCTGATCGGCCGGCCCAACGTGGGAAAATCCACCCTGATGAACCATGTGGTCGGCAAAAAAGTGGCGATCATGTCGGATAAGCCGCAGACGACGCGAAACAGGATCCGGGGCATCTTTACCGATGAGCGGGGGCAGATCGTTTTTCTGGACACCCCCGGCATCCACAAACCCAAATCAAAGCTGGGAGAACATCTGGTTCAAACGGCCCGGGCCACCCTGGAAGAGGTGGATTTGATCCTCCTTCTGGTGGACGCCGAGGAGGGGATGGGGCCGGGGGATCGCTTCATCATCGAGCATCTGAAGCAGGTGGAAACGCCCGTTTTTTTGGTGGTGAACAAGATCGACCGGGTGCATCCCGACGCCCTGCTTCCGCTGATCGATTCCTACCGCCGCCTCTATTCCTTCAAGGAAGTGGTTCCCATTTCCGCGCTGCAGGGGAACAACACGGGCACCCTCGTCGATCTGATCTTCAGGGAATTGCCCGAAGGCCCCGCCTATTACCCGGCGGACCAGGTGACCGATTCCCCGGAACACTTCATCATCGGGGAGCTGATCCGGGAAAAGGTGCTCTTCCTCACCCGGGAAGAGATTCCCCATTCGGTGGCGGTGATCGTGGAGGAGATGGTCCCCCGGGAGGATGGGGAGACGGTCTACATCCGGGCGACGATCTATGCGGAGCGTCCTTCCCAAAAGGGGATTCTGATTGGGAAGCGGGGGGCCATGTTGAAGGAAGTGGGCCGCCTGGCCCGGGAGGAGATCGAACGTTTGCTCGGCAACAAGGTGTTTCTCGACCTGTGGGTGAAGGTGAAAAAGGATTGGCGAAACGAGGAAGCCTATCTGCGCCGGTTCGGCTACGGGGAAGTGGACTAGAGAGGGCGGACGGATAGCAATATTTCCAAGTCATACTCCTGGGGCACCCGGTCATCCTAAGCGTATAGAAAGACAACCGACGTCAGGGAAAGGATGGGTGCTGGTTGCGCAATTTCTATTGGAATGTCTTTGCGGTAACTGGCAGTATCGATGCGTACCTGATGTATAAGGAAGTCGACGGGAACGAGAACGATTCCGCCGACGAGGACCGGGAGGAGCACGCCCAGGAGGAAGTCCATTAGGGGAAGGGCTTGGCCATGTTGATCAAAACCGAGGGAATCGTCATTCGGACCCGGGATTACGGGGAGAGCCACAAGGTGGTCGTCCTGTTCACGGCGGAACGGGGAAAGCTGCCCGTCATGGCCCGGGGGGCGAAAAAGCCGAGAAGCCGCCTGGGGGCGGTCACGCAACTTTTCACTCGGGGCCAATACCTCTGCTTTTTGGGCGGCTCGGGGATGGGCACCCTTTCCCAGGGGGAGCTGCTTTCCTCCCATCATGCGATCCGCTCCGATCTCCTGTTGACGGCGACCGCCGCTTACCTGGTGGAGCTGTTGGACCGGTTGACGGAGGAAATGGATCCATTGCCCGCTTTGTACCGCCTGCTTTCCTCCACCCTGGATCAGCTGGAGGAGGGCACCGATCCGGATATACTGGCGCGGATCTTCGAATTGAGGGTTTTGGAAGCTGCGGGGTACCGGCCTGTTCTCGACAAATGCGCCTTTTGCGGATCAAGAGACCGTCCCGTACGCTTCAGCGTCCGGCAGGGCGGTTTTTTGTGCTCCGACTGCCTTCATCGGGATCCGCATACCCTTCCCCTGTCGGAAAACGCCGTCCGCATATTGCGGCTTTTGCAGCGCATGACGCCGGAGCGCCTCGGGGAAGTGCACGTGAAGGAGGAGACCAAGGCGCAGTTGGAGCGGGTGCTCAGAGCCTTTATCGACGAGTATACCGGCATCGCGTTCAAGTCCCGCCCCTTTTTGGACCAATTGCGCAAAGATTGGTCCAAGTCTCCGGATCGTTGACAATTTGTGCTCTCGTTTGATATATATAAGACTACATATGAGGCGCGATTTGAAAGTGCAAACGAATATGGCCGCGCGATGACGGAAAGGAGTAACCGGCTCCTCCGTGATCAGCGAGTCGGGGAAGGTGGGAGCCCGGCCACGGAACCGGTGAAGGGCGTTCCTGAGTGCGATGGCAAAATGAGGGGGTCGGTCGTTGCCGACCAAATAGGGTGGAACCGCGGGAAAGCTCCCGTCCCTATGGCATGGGTCCATAGGGCGGGGGTTTTTTTAACGGAATCAGACAGGAGGTGCAGCAGGATGCATTTTCAGGAGATGATTCTAAGACTCCAGTCCTTCTGGGCGAAACAGGGATGTGTCCTCGTTCAGCCCTACGATGTGGAGAAGGGGGCGGGAACCCTCAACCCGATGACCTTTTTGCGCTCCCTCGGCCCGGAACCCTGGAAGGTGGCTTACGTGGAGCCCTCCCGCCGGCCGGCGGACGGACGTTACGGGGAAAACCCCAACCGGGTCTATCAGCACCACCAATTTCAGGTGATTCTCAAACCCTCTCCCGAGGATGTCCAGGAAGTGTATCTGGACAGCCTCCGGGCGCTGGGGGTGGATCCCCGCCGCCACGATATCCGCTTCGTGGAGGATAACTGGGAGCATCCCATGCTGGGAGCCGCCGGACTGGGATGGGAAGTGTGGATCGACGGGATGGAGATCACCCAGTTCACCTACTTCCAGCAGGTGGGCGGATTGGAGGCGGATCCCGTGTCCGTGGAGCTCACGTACGGTTTGGAGCGCTTGGCCCTTTACCTGCAGGACAAGGAGAGCGTCTACGATCTTCAGTGGGTGGACGGAGTGACTTACGGAGATGTGTTCCGCCAGGCGGAATATGAGCACTCCAAATATTCCTTTGAGGTGGCCGACACGGATTTCTTGTTCCGCCTCTTCGACGACTGCGAGCGGGAAGCCCTCCGCGCCCTGGAGGCGAAGCTGGTGCTGCCCGCCTACGACTGGGTGCTGAAGTGCTCCCATACTTTCAACCTGCTGGAAGCCCGGAGTGCGATCAGCGTGACCCAGCGGACGGGTTACATCGGCCGGGTGCGGAATCTGGCGAGAAGGTGTGCCAAGGCTTATGTGGAGGAGCGGGAACGGTTGGGTTATCCTCTGTTGAAAGGGGGAGAAAATCGTGGCTGAAAGGGAATTGCTGTTGGAGATCGGCTGTGAGGAGATACCGGCCCGGTTCGTCGGCGAAGCGGCAAAGCAATTGAAAGAACGGGTTGAAAACTGGCTCGAGGAGAATCGGATCGACTACCGAACCAGTCATACATATGCCACTCCCCGGCGGCTCGCCCTTCGGGTTGAAGGGGTGGCCGAACGCCAGCGGGATGTGCAGGAGGAGGTGCGAGGCCCCGCCAAGCGGATTGCCGTCAGGGAAGACGGAAGCTGGAGCCCCGCCGCGGAGGGATTTGCCCGGAAGCAGGGCGTTACCCTGGATGACCTCTATTTCGACGAATACAAAGGGGAAGAATACCTGTTTGCCCGGAAAGGGATGAAGGGGAAAGCCACCAGCGAATGCTTGCCGGAGGGACTCCCCGTCGTCCTGTCGTCCATCCACCTGCCGGGGGCGATGCGCTGGGGGAGCGGCCGGACCCGGTTTATCCGTCCGGTGCGGTGGTTGGTTTGCCTCTTCGGCGGAGAAACGATTCCCTTCACGTGGGCAGGCGTCACCGCCGGCAACCGGACGCGCGGCCACCGGTTTCTGGGGGAAGAGGTGGAGCTTTCTTCGCCGGAGGAGTATCCGGAAATTCTCCGAAACCAATGGGTGATCGCCGATGTGGAGGAGCGCAGGCGACGGATTCTCGATCAGCTGCACCGGCTGGAGGAGGAAAAGGGTTGGCGCATTCCCGTCGATGAGGGATTGCTGGAGGAAGTGACCCATCTGGTGGAATATCCGACGGTTCTCTCCGGTTCCTTCGATGAGAAATTCCTCGAATTGCCCTCCGCGGTTCTGATCACGACGATGAGGGAGCACCAGCGTTACTTTCCGGTGACGGACGAGGACGGGAGGCTGCTGCCTTATTTCGTCACGGTGCGGAACGGGGACGATGTCGCCCTGGACGTGGTGGCCCGGGGGAACCAAAAGGTGCTGAGGGCCCGTTTGGCCGATGCCCGCTTCTTCTTCGAGGAGGATTTGAAGCTTCCCGTCGACGAGGCGGTTTCCCGGCTCGACCAGATCGTTTTCCATGAGAAACTGGGGAGCATCGGGGACAAGGTGCGCCGCGTCCGTGCGCTCGCCCTCTCCATCGCGGGTTGGCTCGGGCTGGATGAGGATGCGGTCAAAAAAATCGACCGGGCCGCGCGAATCTGCAAATTCGACCTGTCGACGCAGATGGTTTACGAATTCCCCGAGCTGGAGGGAGTCATGGGCGAAGAATACGCCCGGAGGGCCGGAGAAGACCCGGAGGTTTCCCGGGCGGTTTTCGAACACCACTTGCCCCGCCATGCGGGGGACGAACTTCCCGGCTCCATTGCGGGAACCGTCCTCGCCCTGGCTGACAAGATCGATGCCCAGGCCGCCTTCCTCGGAATCGGCATCCAGCCCTCCGGATCCCAGGATCCCTACGGGTTGCGCCGCAGGGCCGCCGGGTTGATCCAGATCCTTCTGCACCGCGATTGGCCGGCGGTGACGTTGAATCGGCTGTGGGACCTCGCCCTCGACCTCTTGAAGGAGAAGGGGCTCGTCACCCAATCCGTGGAAGAAGTGAAGAAACAGCTGGAGGAATTCTTCGCTCTCCGCCTTCGGACGGTCCTTCAGGAGGCGGATATCCGTCACGACGTCATCGATGCCGTGTTGGCGGCCGGGGTGGGAGATCCCCGGTTGACGGTGGATAAGGCCCGTTTTCTGACAGAGCGGGTGAAGGAGGAAGACGAATTCAAACCGGTGGTGGAGGCATTCAACCGGGCCGCCAACCTGGGAAGGAAGGGAGATCCCGGGAAGGCGGTGGATCCGTCGCTGATGGAGGAGAAAGCGGAACGCCTTCTCTGGGATGCTTACCGGCAAGCGGCGGACCGCTTCGAAGCCGCCCTGTCCCGTCGGGACGTCTCCGGGATGTACCGGGCCCTGGCGGAGATGGCCCCCGCGATCCATCGCTTCTTCGACGATGTTTTCGTGATGGCCGAGGACGAAGCCGTCCGGGCCAACCGCCTGGCGCTTCTCCGACAGGTGACCGATCAGGTGAAGCGGTTTGCCCATTTTGACCGCTTGGTCGGGTGAGGGACAAAAAACCCTCACGCGCTTTTCATCCCGAAGGGCACTGCCTTCGGCAAAGGCAAGGTTCGAGGGCATTGAGACGGAATCGGCTCCGCAGGGCCGCGTTGGGGAATATCCCCCAACGCGGCCTTGCCGTTTAAACCCTTCCCTTATACGACGATCCCTAAATTTCTTATAAATGGGGCATTGATCTTTTTAACGAAATTCACTATAATGATAACCATTCACCAATTGCATGCTTGCATTGGTCTCCTAATTGCCCGCCGGGCTTTTTTCATTTTCCTTGGATATTTTCGGTGAAGGGGGGTAGGGATGTCCGCGCCCAAGCTTTGGGTTTCGATCTGGTTCAGTCCCCGAAAAGCCGCAAAGGCGATCATGAAAAGGGAGCAGGTTCCCCTTTTGCTGGTCATGATCAAAGGGTTGGTATTTAACCTGGATATTTCGGCCAGCAATTTTTTGGGAAGGTATTACGGCCTTTTGTGGATCCTGGGAGGATCATTGATCGGAGCTGTGGTTACGGGACTGATCCTGGTTGGGATTTGGAGTCAGATTTTGGCATGGGTTGGGAAATGGTTCGGAGGAATCGGCGATGTCGAAGATGTCCGGAAGATCTTTACATGGTCGGCTGTATTCGATGCGATCACTCTCCTGTTGTATGCGGTGTTGACGGTGCGCATGGGAAACGGGTTTTTTCAGATGGATGCCGTTGACATCACGTTCTTCGACTTCAGCCTGTTTATGCTGGGGACGGTGGTGAAATTCTGGTTTTACGCTTATCTCATCGTGGCCCTTAGTGAGGTTCACGCCTTTTCCAAATGGAGAAGCTTTTTCACCATCCTGTGCTTCCTCGTTCCCCTTGCGCTGTTGGGATTGAGTTGATTGGAAGAAAGGGAGTGGAGAAAATGAGTGACATCAGCGTCTTGATCGGACCGGGAATAGGTGGAATGCTGGCGTACTTAATCACGGACTACTATTTCAGCAAGGTCGCCACTTTGGGGGAGTACGAAACGGATTTCGCCACACAGCACGGGGAATACCGCGTACATATCGTCCGGATGGGTTCCATAAGGCCCTACATCAAGGTGAAGATCCAGGATAAAACGAGGAGTCGTCAACGCTCCAAGGCCTTCCGGCAAAAGGACCTCATCGAACGATACGATGCCGAGAAACTGGATGAAGTGGTCGATGAAGTCTTGCGGTGGTATGAGAATACCGCATTGAAAAAGTTGAATCGCTGAGGGGTGGGTGAAGGAAATGTTCCTGGTTAAGATAATTCTGTGGGGATTGATCGCCGTCATTTTTTATGTTCTGCTCGACAAGATATTCATCAAGGGGGAGTATGAATCGGATTGGAAAACGGAACACGGGGAATACAAAGTCCGAATTGAAAGGGTACGCACCTTCCGCGCCCCTTTCTGCAAGCCAAAATCACGGATTCCACAAGGAACAAAATGTTCGCCAAACGAATCGAGGATGCCGAGTTGGTCCGGAGCTTTGATGGTGGAAAGAGAGAGGAAGTCGCGGAGGAACTGGTAAGGCGTTATGAGGCGAGAGTCCTCCACTCAAAGGCATCTTAATCGACAGGAGTGGAATCTTCTTTTCCCGAGGCTGTTGACCTTTCCGGGTCAACAGCTTTTTCTTTTCCTGAAACAGACAACCCCGGGCCGAAATGACCCGGGGCAAAATGCCGACGACACGCGTGTTGACTCTAGAACATTGAATCGGGTTTTGAGGCGGCGCGACTGTGGGCCGTTTCACGATTCCACCACATACAGATCCGGCGACACATCGGAAAGGAAAGGGGTCGCTTTGCCCGCGCAATAAAGGTGGAGTTCGTGCATCGCCCGGGTGCAGACCGTGTAGAAGAGTTTCCGTTCATTTTCCCGGCCGTAACGCGCCTCTTGGGCGTCGAAAACGATCACCGCGTCAAATTCCAATCCTTTGGCCAGATACGAGGGGATGACCAGGGGGCCGGCTTCAAAGGAGGCCGTCTCCTTATCCATGAGCCGAAGCGCGGGACAGTGCTTTTTTAGTCCTTCATAGGCTTCCCGGCTTTCCCGGCCGGATTTGCAGATGATCGCGATGGTTCGGTGGCCGGCGGCCTGAAGGGACCGGATGCGCCCGGAGATTTTTTCATAAAGTTTCTCCCGGTCCTCCACCTGCGTCCACGTCGGCTTGGGGCCGTCGCGGTCAAAGGGTTCGATTCGGTCTCCGCCCTCGATCAGTTCCCGGGTGAACAGGACGATTTGCCGCGTGGAACGGTAGCTCCGCGTCAGGATGAAGGTGTCGGTTTCATCGGAGCCGAACAGGCCGGTCAGGAAATCAAAGCCCGATTCGGCGGAGATGAAGATCGCCTGGTTGAAGTCGCCGAGAACGGTCATGCTGGCCCTCGGGAACAGATGCTTGAGAAAAGCGAATTGAAAAGGGGAGTAGTCCTGGGCCTCATCGACAAACACGTGTCGGATGTGGGGGTTGGTGTGAAACCCTTCGATTTTCTCCGTCAGATACAGAAACGGGGTTGCATCTTCATAAGCCAATTCCTTCCGGTCGAGACGCTCCGCCGTCTGGGCGCAGATGGCCTCCCAACCTTGCGGCAGGCGGATATTCGGCATCATGCGCGGTACGAAATCGGGATCCGAAAACAGTCGCCGGTACAGGGCGGGAATGTCGACAAATTGGTATCGTCTGACGGATCTCTTCAGGGGACGGAACCGCTCCTTCACCACGAAGGAAGCCAGCCACTCCCGTTCCCTTTTGAAGTCATCGGCACAGTTTCCGGAGGATCCTTTTTGGCGCTGAAGCTCCTTGTAAGCGCGCTGATAGGTTTCGGCGTCGAGCAGCTCGATCTCATCCTCC
The DNA here is from genome assembly GCF_003001905.1 of Planifilum fimeticola. Classification (NCBI taxonomy): domain Bacteria; kingdom Bacillati; phylum Bacillota; class Bacilli; order Caryophanales; family Thermoactinomycetaceae; genus Planifilum; species Planifilum fimeticola. The sequence continues at coordinate 38,515 of NZ_PVNE01000008.1, read as the reverse complement.
ACCCACGGTCGATCTTTCTCTTCATCCGCCAGTTCGTCCAGCCGATCCAGAAGCTGTTCGGCGAGCCGTTCCAATCTGCCGGGAATCGACCGCGAGGGATCGAGGGCATAAAACAGCCTTTCGATTTCTTCGGCGGAGATGAGAACCCGGTCGTTAAAGGTTATATTCCTGAAGATCAACCCTTCCCGTCTCAGCCGTTCGAGATATTGATCGATCACTTCCATGAAACGGGTCGAGGTCTTAAACCGGATGCCCTGAAGCCGCTCTTCATATCCCGGTTCCTTCAACCCCTGTAGCACGTACTCCATTTGATCGTAGGGATCCTCCAGGCGGAACCGTTTTCCCAGCCGGTGCTCCAGCATTTCTTGGAAAGTGGTCTGTTGCATGTTTTCCTCGCCCAACCCGGGAAGAACCGTCGAAACGTAGCTGTTGAACATCGGGTTGGGGGAGAACAGCACCACCTGCTTCGCCGTCAGCGATTTCCGGTAGCGGTACAGTAGCCAGGCCACCCGCTGCAGGGCCGTCGAGGTTTTTCCGCTGCCCGCCGCTCCCGATACCACCAGGAGCCGCTTCCCTTCGCTGCGGATGATGCGGTTCTGTTCCTTTTGGATGGTAGCCACGATGTTTTTCATCTGCGTGCCCGAATGGCGGCCGAGGACCTCCTGAAGCAGTTCGTCGCCAATCGTGACGCTGGTGTCGAACATGCTCCGGATCCGGCCGTCGCGGATGATAAACTGGCGTTTCCGCTTCAGGTTTCCCGAGATCTCGCCCGCGGGGGTTTTATACCGCACCGGTCCGGGAGAGCCTTCGTAATACAGACTGGCGATCGGGGCCCGCCAATCATAGACCAGAGGCAGTTCGTCCCCCTCATCGCGGACCGTGGCGATTCCCAGATAGATGGCCTCGGCCTTCGATTCCCCGTCTTCGACGAAATCGATCCTTCCGAAGTAGGGGGAGTCCTTCATCCGGACCAGCGTCGTCAGGCGCCTCCGGGCGTGTCGGAAGCTTCGCTCCCGTTCCGCCATCACCCTCGCTTGTTGATTGATGCTGGCGATGGTTTCGAGGGTGTCGTGGGGGTCGCTGAAGTTGAGGGTCACATCATCCCAAAAATTCCTGCTTATTTCCAGAATGTTTTCTTTGATCCCTTCCGTTTGTCGGCGAAGTGCTTCGATTTGGCGGTCGATCTTCCGGACGACGGCATCGACCCGCTTTTGTTCCTGTTCCCATTCTCGATCCATCGCCATGGGTTACCTCTCCTTTTTTTAGGGATAGGGTGTTGACAAAAGGCAAGCGATGTAGTATTATATAATTGGATACTTGTTTGTTTTTGTATTATTTGAGGGATGCACTTTATTAATTTATCATGGAAATCGTTCGCAAGTCAACTGTACATTGAATCGGGCACGGAGGATTCGTATGCGGTCCAAGGCGGGCCCTTTTTTATTGCCATTTTTTCTTATGGACGGCCCAAATAAAAAGGCTTGCAGAAATAGAATGGCCAATATAGTATATACTATATGAGATATCTGTTTATACAGTATGACACAATCTACCTTCGCCCGTTGGAGGGGGTGTGGGGCGATCGAACTGACCAAACGACAGGAGATGATTTTGCAGATCGTCAAGGATGAGGGGCCGATCACGGGCGAGCAGATTGCCGAAAAGCTGAACCTGACGCGCGCAACGCTTCGTCCCGATCTCGCCATCTTGACGATGGCCGGCTTTTTGGATGCCCGTCCCCGGGTTGGATATTTTTATGTCGGAAAGACGGCCAACCAACTCTTCGTGGAACATGTCCGCAAGCTGAAGGTGAAGGATTACAAATCGAGGCCCGTCGTCGTGACGGAGGAACTTTCCGTGTACGACGCCATTTGCACCATGTTTCTGGAGGATGTGGGGACGCTGTTTGTGGTGAAGGATGGAGGACGGCTGGCGGGGGTGGTTTCCCGGAAGGATCTTTTGAAAATCGCTCTGGGCAAGCAGGATTTGCAGGCGATTCCCGTCAGTGTGGTGATGACCCGAATGCCCAACATCATCACGTGCAGTCAGGAGGATACCCTGTACGAAGCCGCATCCAAACTGATGCGCAATCAGGTGGACGCATTGCCGGTCGTTCGCCCCATGGAAGATGGTGAAGGCCTGGAAGTGGTGGGCCGCATCACCAAAACGACCATTACAAAGGCTTTTGTCGAGTTGGGGCAGGAATCCGTCTTATAAGACGCTTGTCGGGTTGAGGGGAGGGGAAGTACCATTACGAACGATACGCATCATCCGGTGGTATATGTTGTTTCCGATTCCGTGGGGGAGACCGCCGAATTTGTCGTGCGGGCGGCTTCCAGCCAGTTTAACGGGGATCAGGTGGAGATTCGCCGGGTTCCCTACGTGGATGACCAGGAGACGATCGCCGAAACGGTTCAGGCGGCGAAGGAAGTCCGGGGGATGATCGCCTTTACCCTGGTCATTCCCGAACTGCAGACCTTTTTGATCGAAGAGGCCAGGCGCCACCAGGTGCCCGTCGTCGACATCATGGGCCCGATGATCGATGAGCTGGCCAGGCTGTTCCGGCGCAATCCGAAGCGGGAGCCGGGCCTTGTGCGCAAAATGGACGAGGAGTATTTTCGGCGGGTTGAGGCGATCGAGTTTGCCGTCAAATACGACGACGGCCGGGATCCCAGGGGGATTCTCCGGGCGGATGTCGTGTTGATCGGGGTTTCCCGCACTTCCAAAACCCCCTTGTCCATGTATTTGGCGCACAAGAGGCTGAAGGTGGCCAACGTTCCGCTGGTGCCGGAAGTGGAGCCGCCTGAGGAGCTGTTCCGCATCCCGGCGCACAAATGCATCGGTTTGACGATCGAGCCGGAGTATCTGAACACCATTCGCCGGGAGCGACTCAAATCCCTGGGGCTGACGTCTCAGGCCAGCTATGCCAGCATGGAACGCATCCTCGAGGAGCTGGAATACGCCGAGGGGATCATGAAAAAAGTGGGCTGTCCCGTCATCGACGTGTCCCGCAAGGCGGTCGAAGAGACGGCCAATATCGTGCTGGACATTCTTCGCAGGGGAGGTCGTCAATCTTGAGCAAAAAGGTGGTTTACCGGTTTGATGAGGGTCGCGGCGATATGAAGCGGCTTTTGGGCGGAAAAGGGGCCAATCTTGCGGAGATGACCCGGCATGGCCTGCCGGTCCCCCCGGGTTTCACCATCACGACGGAGGCTTGCCTCGACTATTATGCGGCCGGACGCCGGCTGACCCAAGAGGTGCTCGACCAGATGGAGCAGGCGGTTGCGGACCTGGAACAGCGGACCGGCAAGGGGCTCGGGGATCCGGAACGGCCGTTGCTCGTCTCCGTCCGTTCGGGAGCGGTCATTTCCATGCCGGGAATGATGGATACGGTGCTCAACCTGGGTCTGAACGACGAGACGGTGGAGGGGCTTGCCCGCATGACGGGAAATCCCCGCTTCGCCTACGATTCCTACCGCCGATTCATCCAGATGTTCGGCGATGTGGTTCTGGGCATCGATCATTATCTCTTTGAACGGATCATCGACGAGCGGAAAGAGGAGAGGGGTCTCAAGCAGGATCCGGAGCTTGCGGCGGAAGATTGGCAGTGGGTGATCGAGCGTTACAAGGCCCTGGTCAAAAGGGAAACGAAGGAATCCTTCCCTCAGGATCCCAAGGAGCAGCTGCGACGGGCGGTCATCGCGGTCTTTGACTCCTGGAACAACCAGCGGGCCGTCATCTACCGAAAGATTCACAAGATCCCGGACCACCTGGGTACGGCGGTCAATGTGCAGATGATGGTTTTCGGCAATATGGGGGAAGATTCGGGGACGGGAGTGGCGTTCACCCGAAATCCCTCCACCGGTGAGAAGGTCCTGTACGGGGAGTTTCTGACCAATGCCCAGGGAGAAGACGTGGTGGCCGGCCTCCGCACCCCCGAGCCGATATCCGCCCTGAAGCGGCGGATGCCCGGCATCTACGAGCAATTCCGGGAGATTACCGATCGATTGGAACGCCATTACCGGGACATGCAGGATATCGAGTTCACCGTGGAGCGGGGAACGCTGTACATTTTGCAAACCCGCTCGGGGAAACGGACTGCCCACGCCGCCGTCAAGATCGCGGTGGATCTGACGAAGGAGGGCATCATCGACAGGGAGACGGCTCTCCTGAGGGTGGACCCCGATCAGCTGAACCAGCTCCTCCACCGGCGCATCGATCCCGAAGCGCAGCTGGATGTGTTGACCAAGGGATTGCCCGCCTCGCCGGGAGCGGCGTCGGGAAAAGTGGTGTTTGATGCGGATACGGCGGAGCAGCTCGCCCGGGACGGGGAAAAGGTGATCCTCGTCCGTCCGGAAACCACGCCGGAGGACATTCACGGCATCCTGGCCTCCCAGGGGATTCTCACCAGCCGGGGAGGCATGACCAGCCATGCGGCGGTGGTGGCCCGGGGGATGGGGAAACCGTGCATCTGCGGCTGCGAGGAACTTCGCATCGACCTGCGCAAGAAGGAGTTCCGAGTCGGGGAAACGGTGGTTCGGGAAGGGGATCTTCTCTCCATCGACGGCGGAACCGGGCAGGTGATACGCGGGGAGGTGCCCCTGATCGATCCGGAACTTTCCGGGGAGTTTCAAGAGATCCTTGCCTGGGCCGACGAAATCCGCACCCTGAAGGTCCGGGCGAATGCGGACAATCCCGAAGACGCGGCCAAGGCTCGCCGGTTCGGCGCCGAGGGGATCGGGCTGTGCCGGACGGAGCACATGTTCATGGAGGCGAGCCGCGTTCCCATCGTCCAGGAGATGATCCTGGCGGAAACGCCGGAACAGCGGCAGGAGGCCCTGGACAAGCTGCTGCCGATGCAGTTGGAGGACTTTAAGGGCATCTTCAGGGAAATGGCGGGACTGCCGGTCACGATCCGCCTTCTGGATCCGCCCCTTCACGAGTTCCTCCCCAACCTCGAGGATCTGCTGGCCGAAGTGACCCGGCTGCGGTTGGATCCCGAATCGGATCCGCAGGAGTTGAAAAGCAAGGAAACTCTGCTCGGCAAAGTGAAAGCCCTTCATGAATTCAATCCGATGATGGGGCATCGCGGTTGCCGCCTGGGTTTGAGCCACCCGGAGATTTACGCGATGCAAGCGGAAGCCATTTTCCGGGCCGCGGCCGAACTGATCAAGGAAGGGGTCTCCGTTCAGCCGGAGGTGATGATCCCTCTCGTCGGCCATGTCAACGAGCTGAAGGAGCTTCGCCGCCTGGTGGAGGAGACGGCCCGCCGGGTGATGGAGGAGACCGGGTGCCAGATTTCCTATACCGTCGGCACCATGATCGAAGTGCCCCGGGCCGCGCTCACGGCGGATGCCATCGCCGAGGAAGCCGAGTTCTTCTCCTTCGGAACCAACGACTTGACCCAGATGACCTTCGCCTTCAGCCGGGACGACGCCGAAGGCAAGTTCCTGCACTCCTATCTCGACCGAAAGCTTCTGCCGGACAATCCCTTTATGACCCTGGATACCGAGGGTGTGGGCAAGTTGGTGCGGATGGGCGTCGAATTGGGCCGAAGGGTCAAACCGGAGTTGAAGGCGGGAATCTGCGGTGAGCACGGCGGTGACGCGCGTTCGATCGCTTTCTGCCATGAGGTGGGGCTTGATTATGTCAGCTGCTCCCCCTTCCGCATCCCGCCGGCCCGCCTGGCGGCGGCGCAGATCGCCGTTCAATCGTCCAGGAAGGCGCAACAAGGGTAAGGGGACGGCATGAAAATTGTCGACCGTTCGCGGACCGAAGCGACCGGGGAACCGGCGTTTCGGTCCCGCGCGTTTTTGACCGCCTGCGGGGCTGGAGCATAAAAATGGATTTTGTCAAGGGAACGAAGAGGATTTTTTTGGTTTAGACGCGTATAATACTACAGAATCGGGAAATAAACCAACGGGATAGTCCAAAATAACCAGTTTTCAACGGATTTCAGATCTGGAAGGAAAACCACTTTCCATTGTAGAATAGATAGAATGAAGAGAGCTTCGGATGGTTTTTCCCTTTTCCACCTCTCTCCGTTTTTTCCTCTAAAAAACTCTGTCCTTCGGCAGGAGTTTGACGAATTTTGGCGAATAACATCAAGATGATGGGGCAACTGCCCGGTTTGATTTTCCCATAGGTCCAGGTTTGCGGAAAGCGGTGGTATCGGTGAAGGGGGGGCCGATTCCCGAAGAAGTCATCGATCGCGTGCGGGAGCATTACGACATCGTGGATGTCGTGGGTCGATACGTGCAGCTCAAGAAAAGCGGCCGAAACTTTTTCGGCCTGTGCCCCTTTCATTCCGAGAAAACCCCTTCCTTTTCCGTTTCCCCGGAGAAGCAGATGTACTATTGCTTCGGATGCGGGGCGGGAGGAAATGTCATCAAATTCGTGATGGAGATGGAACAGTTGTCCTTTGTGGAAGCTGTTCGCCGCCTTGCGGAAGAAGCCTCCATTCCCCTTCCCCGGTCGGGAATGCTCTCCGATCCCGAGGACGGGCCGAGGAAGCGGATGCGTGAAGCCCTCGACTGGGCCTGCCGGTTGTACCATCACATCCTGCTGAACACGGATCAGGGCCGCGCCGCCTTCCGGTATCTCCAGGATCGCGGGGTGTCGATGGAAACGATCAAGGAATTCCGGCTGGGTTTCGCACCTTCTTCCGGCAATGTTCTCCTCCGCTTTTTAAGGCGAAAGGGCTTTTCGGAAAAGCTTCTGGAAGAGGCGGGTCTGGTGAGCTCCTCCGATTCTGACCCCCCGCGGTTTTTTGACCGCTTCCGCGGACGCGTCATGTTTCCCATCCACGATTCCCAGGGCAGAGTGATCGCCTTCGGCGGTCGCATCCTCGGCGACGGACAGCCCAAATATCTGAACAGCCCCGAAACGCCGCTCTTTCACAAAGGGCAGCACCTGTTCAATCTGCACCGGGCCCGCAGGGCGATCCGGAAGGAACGGCAGGCGGTGCTGTTCGAGGGGTACATGGATGTCATCGCGGCATGGCAGGCCGGCATTCAAACCGGGGTCGCCTCCTTGGGAACCTCCCTTTCCGAAGGCCAGGCTCGGGCGATTCGGCTGTGCGCCGAAAACGTGGTGATCTGCTATGACGCCGACGATGCCGGTCAAGCGGCGGCCGACCGGGGGCTGGAAATGTTGAAGGGGCAGGGTTGTCTCGTCAAGGTGGCTCAGATGCCCCCCGGGATGGATCCGGACGACTTCCTCCGCAAGCGCGGAGCGGAGGCCTTCCGGGAGGAAGTTCTTGCCGAGGCTCTTCCCCTTCCCGCCTTCAAGCTGGAATACCTGAAGAAGGGCTTCAACCTGCAGGATGAAGGGGAACGGATGAAGTATCTGACCCGCGCGCTCGAGGTGATCAGCGATCTTTCCCTCGCCATCGAGCGGGATCACTACCTCCGCCGCCTCGCCGACGAGTTTCGGTTGTCCCTTGATGCGCTGAAACAGGAGCAACAGCGCATATGGCGGCGCAAAAAGGAAAAAAAGAGGGATAAAGGGGGGGCGAAGTGGAATACTGAATATCACGATGCCAAACACATGGTCGCACAACGGCGCAGGCCGTCCGCCCACGAGGAGGCGGAAAGACAGCTGGTGGCCTTGATGATGCGCGATCGAAACGTGGCCGAACGGGTTCGCGAAACCGTCGGCGCCGAATTTCACGTTGAAGAGTATGCGGCGATTGTGGCATACCTGTACGCCTATTACGCCGAAGGCCATCCGGCCGATCCGTCCCGTTTCATTCATTATGTGAAAGACGAGCGTCTGATGAGTTGCATCAGCCAACTGGCGATGATGGATTTCCCGGATTCCTTGTCGGATGAAGGGGTCGAAGACTGCATCCGGACCGTGCGCAATTATCCTCTTTATATGGAGATGGAATCCGTTAAGCGCCAGATCGAGCAGGCAGAACGTGCCGGAGACATCGCGAAGGCCGTCCGGCTTGGTGCGGAGCTGTACCGGTTGAAAAAAAGAGTACAGGTGCGGCCTTGAAGCGGTGCAACGAGGAAGGAGGGAAAGAATTTGGCCAACGAACAATATATGGACGCTGAACCGGATCTTTCGCTGGAGCAGGTGCAGGAGCAGCTGATCGATCTCGGAAAGAAGCGGGGCGTTTTAACCTATAAAGAGATCATGGAGAAGATGTCTTCCTTCGAACAGGATTCGCAGCAGATCGATGAATTCTTCGAGCGTCTCGGCGAGCAAGGGGTCGAAGTGATCAACGAGAACGAAGTGGATGATGACGAGGATATTCTCTTCTCCCATGAGGAGGAATCCACCGGGGAAGATAGCGAGCTGTTGGACGATGACCTCAGCGTGCCGCCCGGGGTGAAGATCAACGACCCGGTTCGCATGTACCTCAAAGAAATCGGCCGTGTTCCTCTGCTCACCGCCGAGGAGGAAGTGGAGCTGGCGAAGCGGATCGAACAGGGCGACGAGGAAGCGAAGCGCCGTCTGGCAGAGGCCAACCTGCGTTTGGTGGTGAGCATCGCCAAGCGGTATGTCGGTCGGGGCATGCTGTTTTTGGACCTGATCCAGGAAGGGAATATGGGCCTGATCAAAGCGGTGGAGAAATTCGATTACCGCAAAGGGTACAAATTCAGCACCTATGCCACGTGGTGGATTCGCCAGGCGATTACCCGGGCGATTGCCGATCAGGCTCGGACCATTCGCATCCCCGTCCACATGGTGGAGACCATCAACAAATTGATCCGCGTTTCCCGCCAGCTGCTGCAGGAGCTGGGGCGGGAACCCACTCCGGAAGAGATCGCCAAGGAGATGAATCTCAGCCCCGAGAAGGTGCGGGAAATCATGAAGATCGCCCAGGAGCCGGTCTCCCTGGAGACCCCGATCGGGGAAGAGGACGATTCGCATCTCGGGGATTTCATCCCGGACGACGACATTCAGGCGCCTGCCGATGCCGCTGCCTACGAGCTGTTGAAGGAACAGCTGAAGGAAGTCTTGGACACCCTGTCTGACCGCGAGGAGAACGTCCTTCGCCTCCGGTTCGGGTTGGACGACGGGCGCACCCGCACGCTGGAGGAAGTGGGCAAGGTGTTCGGCGTCACCCGGGAGCGGATTCGCCAGATCGAAGCCAAGGCCCTGCGCAAATTGCGCCACCCCAGTCGCAGCAAGCGCCTGAAAGATTTTCTGGAGTGAGTAATGTTTGAAAAGCATCCTTTCGATGGGTGCTTTTCTTTTTTGTTGAAAAAATGGGCAGGGTTGACTGGGGTGATCTTCCTCTTACTTGACAGTGTACACGAAAATTTATGTCAATACAAATGTGGACAAGCTGCATTTTTCAGGGAACGGACCTTCAGGGGTCGAAAGGCGACGCGGGGACCGGCGACGGTTCGGGCGCTTTAACCGGGTCGCTTGAAGGATGAGGTTTTTTCCGCCTATAATGGGAGTGTAAGCGCAATCATGCGGGTTCCTTGGGAGGGAGTGGAGGGTAAATGAATTTCGACCTTACAGAAGAGCAAAACATGATTCGCAAATTGATGCGGGATTTTGCCGAGGGGGAAGTGGCTCCCGGTGCCGATGAGCGGGACCGGAAGAAGGAGTTCCCCCTGGAAGTGATAAAAAAGATGGCGAAGCTGAACCTGATGGGTTTGCCTTTTCCGGAGGAGTACGGCGGCGCCGGAGCTGACACGGTCAGTTTCGCCATCGCCGTCGAGGAGCTTTCCCGGGTGGACGCTTCGGTGGGGATCACCTATTCCGCCCACATTTCCCTGGGTTGCGCTCCCATCTACCTTTTCGGGACGGAAGAGCAGAAGCGGAGATACCTGGTACCGCTCTGCCGGGGAGAGACCCTGGGCGCCTTCGGCCTGACGGAGCCGAACGCCGGGTCGGATGCCGGGGGCACGCGGACGAAGGCGGAAAAAGACGGGGACGAGTGGGTGATCAACGGAACCAAATGCTTTATCACCAACGCGAGTTACGCCGATTTCGTCTCCCTGACGGCGGTGACGGGGCGGAATGGGGACAAGCGTGAAATCACGGCCTTCATCGTCCCCACCGACGCGGAAGGATTCACCGTCAACGCCAACTATGTGAAAATGGGACTTCACAGTTCCAACACGACGGAACTGGTTTTGGAAAACGTTCGGGTTCCCTATGAAAATGTGCTGGGGAAAATCGGCGAGGGCTTCAAGCAGTTCCTGGTCACCCTGGACGGGGGAAGAATCGGCATCGGCGCCATGGCGGTCGGCATCGCCCAGGGAGCCTATGAGGCCGCCCTCCGCTACGCCAAGGAACGGGTGCAATTCGGCCGGTCTCTGTCCAAATTCCAGGCGATTCAACACAAACTGGCGGACATGGCGATGAACATCGAAGTGGCCCGCAACATGGTATATAAGGCCGCATGGCTGAAAGACCAGGGGCGACGCTTCACCAAGGAGGCGTCCATGTGCAAATTGTTCGCCTCGGAGATGGCGATGCGCGTCTGCGACCAGGCGGTGCAGATCCACGGCGGGTGGGGATACATGCACGACTTCAAGGTGGAACGCTTTTTCCGGGACGCCAAACTGACCGAGATCGGGGAAGGGACCTCGGAAATCCAGCGCAACATCATCGCCCGGGAAATCGGGTGTTGACGATAAATGGGGGAATCGGACAGGGAGCGCTTTTGGCCCCGTCTCGCCCCTTTCTCCATTAAAATGACCGAATATTGGGGAGGTTTTGGATATGGCCCGGCTGATTCACAAGACCGTGGGAGATTTGCTGGACGAGACCGCCGAGCGATACGGGGAACGGGACGCCGTCGTGTATTCCGAACTGGGCATTCGCTGGAGCTGGTTGGAGTTTCAGAAGCAGTGCGATCGCGCGGCCAAGGGATTGATGCGTCTCGGTCTCGAGAAGGGGCATCACCTGTCGATCTGGGCGACCAATTTGCCGGAGTGGCTGGTCACCCAGTTTGCCACGGGGAAGATGGGGGCGGTCATGATCACCGTCAACACCCAGTATCAAACCCGCGAGCTGGAATATCTGCTCCGGCAGTCGGACACGGAGACGCTGATCCTGATGGAAGGGTTTCGGGGGAACAGCTATTTGGACATGATCTACGAAATCTGTCCCGAATTGCACGAGTCGAAGCCCGGAGAGCTCCGCTCCGCAAGGCTCCCCCGTCTGAAGAATGTCATCTTTATCGGTAACGAGCGGAAGCCGGGGATGTTTTTGTGGGAGGACATCCTGGCGTTGGGGGACGAGGTGAGCGACGAAGAACTTCGTCGTCGTCAAGCATCCCTCCATCCCGACGACGTGATCAACATGCAGTACACGTCCGGGACCACCGGCTTTCCCAAGGGAGTCATGCTGACCCATTACAACATCGTCAACAATGCCCGCAACATCGCCGAATGCATGAAACTGTCCCATGAAGACCGCATGTGCATCCCCGTCCCCTTCTTCCATTGCTTCGGATGCGTTCTGGGCACTCTGGCGTGCGTCAACGTGGGTGCGACGATGGTCCCGATCATCGCCTTCGATCCCCTGAAGGTGCTGCAGGCGGTGGAACAGGAGCGTTGTACGGCTCTTCACGGGGTTCCCACCATGTTCATCGCGGAGCTGAATCATCCCGATTTTCACAAATACGATTTGAGCTCCCTTCGCACGGGCATCATGGCCGGGTCCAACTGTCCCATCGAGGTGATGAAACGGGTGGTCGGCGAGATGGGAGCGAGGGAGATCACCATCGCTTACGGACAGACGGAATCCTCCCCGGTGATCACCCAGACCCGGACCGACGATCCCATTGAACTGCGCGTTTCGACGGTGGGGAGGGTGCTTCCCAACGTGGAGGCGAAAATCGTGGATCCGGCGACGGGGGAGGAGGTCCCGCCGGGCGTCCAGGGGGAGCTGTGCACCCGAGGCTATCATGTCATGAAGGGATACTACAACATGCCCGAAGCCACCAAGGAGGCCATCGACGATGAGGGATGGCTCCACACCGGCGATCTGGCGGTGATGGACGAAAACGGCTACTTCCGGATCACGGGGCGGCTGAAGGATATGATCATCCGGGGAGGCGAAAACATCTACCCCCGGGAGATCGAGGAATTTCTTTATACGCATCCGAAAATTCTGGATGTGCAGATCGTCGGCGTTCCCGACGAGAAGTACGGGGAGCAGGTGGCCGCATTCATCCGGGTCAAGGAGGGGGAAACCCTCACCTTTGAAGAAGTGCGCGCCTTCTGCGAAGGGAAGATCGCCCGGTACAAGATTCCGCGCTATGTCTTCTTCGTGGAGGAATATCCGATGACGGCCAGCGGCAAAATCCAGAAATTCCGATTGCGGGAGATGGCTGCCAGGGAGTTGGGCATGGTTGAGAAGTCGGAAGAATCCGTCTGATTCGTGTCCTCCTGCGAAAGGAGCGTTTCCGAAGGATGGGAAGGCCCCGATTCCCCGCCGACGACCTCCCATGGAGCCGGTGGGAAAATCGCCTCCCGTTTCCGGGATTTGAGGTTTGTCAGCGGCCTCGAGCGTTTCCGAAAATACGGGAACGCTCTTTTTTCGTGCCAATTGCCGGAGCGACGCCTCCGTCCATCATGAATTCACCCCTGATTGGAAACCCTAGGATCGGAAGGAATTCAGAAAGGAGAAATGGGTGAATGGATGGATGAGACGCGCCATGGTGGAGCTCCGCTTTTGGGTTTGCCTGGGTTTTTGCCTGATTTTGGCCCTGATCGCTTTGATGGGACAGCTGGATCGGCAGCAGGCATCGGGGGCGCATGCCCGTTTGTCGATGGGGAAAGCGGCTGTCCAATCCGTATCCCGCCCCGTGTACCGGATATGGGCCGATTACGATGACGAAGCCCGCACGGTCTCCGGACGGATGGAAGTGACGCTGCCGGCGGATCGCCCGGAAACATGGAAAGAGGTTTATTTTCACCTTTATCCCAATGCCTTTCGCCGGTGGCAGTGGGGGGAGCATACCAAGCCGAAGGAGCCGGGCTATCTGGATGTATCGGATATCAAGGTGAACGGTCGGAAGGCGACGTCGCACATCGACGGAACCGTCATGAGGGTGAAACTGCCCGAACCCCTTGCGCCGGGACAGTCCGCCCGGATCAAGATGACTTACCGGCTGAAACTGCCCAAGGGAGGAAGCCGGCTGAACGCCTTCGGTCAAACCGCCTTCCTCGCCCAATGGTATCCGATGCTGGCCGTGAAGGATGAGGACGGATGGCATACGGAACCCTACACCACCGTGGGGGACCCCTTCTATTCCCAGATGTCGGATTTTGAGGTGACGTTCCGGGTGCCGGAAGGTTACCGGGTGATCACCAGCGCCGATGATGATCTTTCGCATCCGGTGAAGGGGGCTGTGACCCTCCGCCAGGAAAACATGCGGGATTTTGCCGCCGTCATCACCAAGGATTACGAGGTGATCCAAGGTGCGGCGGGAGATGTGGAGGTCAACCTCTGGTATCAGAAGGGGATGGAAAGGGAGGCGAAAAAGCTGCATCAAGCCGCCGTTTCCGGCATGCAGTTCTTCGGAAACTTGTTCGGCCCCTATCCCTATCGCGAAGTGGACGTGGTGCTGGGAGAGACGGGATACGGAATCGCGGGCATGGAGTATCCCGGTCTCGTCACTTCCATTCCCAAATATCCCACCCGGGAGGGGGAACGTCCCGCAGTCAACGTCGTGGTGCACGAGCTGGCCCACCAGTGGTGGTACGCCGTGGTCGGCAACAATCAGGTGAAGGAACCCTGGCTGGATGAGGGCTTGACCACCTTTTCCGAGCTGCTGTACATGCATGACAAGATGGGGGAAGATCAGCGGGACCTGCTGGCGAGGGCCGCGGAAGTGAGCGATGAGATCCACGAGAAGCAGGGCGTGACCTCCGTGGAGCCCTTGTACAAGTACTCCGACTCGATTTACGGGTTGATGGTTTACACCCGGCCCGCCGCCATGTTGTGGGAGCTGATGGATGAGATCGGAAAAGAGAAGGTTCTGGAGATCCTCCAAACCTATTATGACCGGTACAAATTTCAGGTGGCCACGACAAGGGATTTCATTCGGGTGGCCAATGAGGTGGCCGGCAAGGATCTCACATCCTTCTTCGATCGCTGGCTCTTTTTCAAGGAGAATATAAAGAAAGCGGGCTAGCATAACATGATGCCGGAGGTTTCTCCTCCGGCTTTTCTGTTTATCGACCTTGAACCCGCACACAATCTGCGGAGGTGGGTCCGGTGCTGGTGATGTCGTACAACATCCGCCACGGGTTGGGCTGTGACGGGGTGTTGGATCTGGAGCGGATCGCCGCGGTGATCGAATCGGTCTCTCCCGATGTAGTGGGTTTGAACGAGGTGGATGTTCGCTTTCATCGGCGCAGCGGTTGGGAGGACCAGCTCGGATGGTTGTCCCGCCGTCTGGGGATGGCGTGTTGTTTTGGCCCCACCCTCCGGAGGCGGCGGCCCGGGGCTTTCCCCGCGGGAGGATACGGAAACGGCCTGTTGACGAAGGATCCGATCCTCAGCCACCACCATCTCACCTTTTCCATAACAGGCGGTGAGCCCCGCGGGATTCTGGTGGCCGACCTGGAGCGGGAAGGGAGGCCGGTGCGCCTGGTCGTGACCCATCTGGGATTGACATCCGTGATGCGTATGCGGCAGGTGGAAGCCCTTCGCGAGCTATGTCAAAAGTGGACGGGTCCGATGGTGGTGATGGGGGATTGGAACGTAACGCCGGAACAACCGGAGGTGACCCTTCTCCGCCCCTGGCTGACCGATGCCCTCTCCTTTTGCGGCGTGACCGGGGGAACCTATCCGTGCCTGCGTCCCCGCAAGCGGATCGACTACATCTTTTGCACCTCCCATTTTCGGGTCCTGGAGGCGTCCGTAGTGGCGGTGGAGGACTGCGCTTCCGATCATCTGCCCGTAAGATGCCTGTTGGACTGGTCGAAAGATGAGGCCGGTTCCGGTATAATGGGTACGAACCGGCGTGCGGAACGGGATTGAGGGGGAAAGGTCCCGGCGTCGGCCCTTCTTCGGATTGATCTCGTTGCTCATGGGAGGGAAATCGATTGTCCCTAAGACCGATCCCTTCGGGGGGTGTGAAATGTTCTGAGCGGCTTCAGGCCGTTGCCCGCTGGGTTCCTGCGGGAGCGACCGTGGCGGATATCGGAGCGGATCACGCGCATCTGCTGATCCATCTGGTTCTCCGGGAGCGGATCAAGAAGGGAGTCGCCGGAGAATTGAACAAGGGTCCTTACGAAAACGCCCGATCCCAGGTGGAGCGCTCCGGCCTTTCGGAACGGATTGAGGTGCGCCGGGGAGACGGGCTCTCCGTTCTGAAAGAGGGAGAAGCGGATGTGATTGTCATCGCCGGGATGGGCGGGGCCCTCATCGCGAGTATTTTGGATAGGGGAAGGAAGAAGCTTTCCGGTGTTCGTCGGCTCGTCCTTCAACCCAACACCGGAGGAGAGAGGGTGCGCCAGTGGCTCAGGCAAAACGGCTGGGTGCCGGTGGGGGAGAGCCTGGTGGAAGAGGGGGGAACCCTGTATGAAATCATCGCGGCTGAGCGGGGGGAGAACGAGGCGCTGTACCGACAACCGCCCGCAACGGAGGAACAATTGCTCCTCCTGGGTCCCCTCCTCTGGAAGGAGAAACACCCCTTGCTGACCAAAAGATGGCTTCAGGAACTCGCCGCCCGCGAACGCATTTTGGATCGGGTCCGGGCGGGACGGACGGAGGAGGCGGCCCGGCGGGCGGCGCAGCTGGAACAAGAAATCGCCCAATGGAGGAGGTTGAGAAAGTGGCTGTTCGAGGAGAATCCCTGATCCGCGCCCTGGAGGAATGGGCACCTCCTGCCCTGGCGGTAGAAAAGGATCCGATCGGCCTTCAGGTGGGGGATCCCGGGGCGGAAGTCACCGGGGTGCTGGTCACGCTGGATGTGACGGAGGAAGTGGTTGACGAAGCCTTGCGCCTCGGGGCCAACTGGATCGTCAGCCATCACGCGTTCATCTATCGCCCCTTCCGCCATCTGCGCGGGGACCGGCCGAACGGTCGGCTGGCGGCGAAACTCCTGAGCAACGGCATCAACGTGTATGTGGCCCACACCAACCTGGACACCGCGGTCGGAGGGGTCAACGACGTCCTGGCGGAAAAGTTGGGACTGGAACATGCGGAGGTGCTGGCTCCCCATGTCCGGGAGCGGTTGAAAAAGATCGTCGTGTTCGTCCCCGAGGATCACCACATGCAGGTTTTGAATGCTATGTGCGAAGCGGGGGCGGGATGGATCGGCAACTACAGCCACTGCACCTTCAATCTGAGGGGAACGGGCACTTTCCTTCCCGGAGAGGGAACGAATCCCTACATCGGGCAACAGGGCAAACTGGAGCAGGTGGAGGAAGTGCGGCTGGAGACCGTCGTTCCCGAGTCCGCCCAAACCCGGGTGGTGCAGGCCATGTTGAAGGCGCACCCCTACGAGGAAGTGGCCTATGACATCTATCCCCTGGAACTTCCCGGTCGATCCTTCGGGCTGGGACGGATCGGGCGCTTGCCGGAGAGAACCCGCTTGAAAGTCCTGGCGGAAAGGGTAAAGGAGGCTTACGGAATTCCCGCCCTTCGCCTGGTCGGAGATCCGGACCGTCTCGTATCCACCGTGGCGGTCCTGGGCGGGTCGGGCGGCCGCTACGCCTGGACGGCCCTGGAGCGCGGGGCGGATGTTTTCATCACCGGCGACATCGACTACCATACGGCCCTGGATTCCCTGGCCGCCGGACTTGCGCTGATCGATCCGGGCCACCATGTGGAGCGGCTGGTCCTGGAGCGGGTGTGCCGGGTCCTGCGGGAAAAGTGGGCTCCTCCGGAGGTGAAGGTTGTCCCGACGACCGTTCATCGGGATCCCTTTCAGTTCCTTTGAAGAAATCCCAACATGTTCCTCTTGTGTTTGGCCGCAAACTTTGTTACAATACAAAGTCCGTAGATGAGGAAAGTAAACCAGGCAACCGCCGGTGGAGCGCCGCAAGGCCCCACGGGAGGAAAGTCCGAGCTCCACAGGGCAGGGTGCCGGCTAACGGCCGGTGGGGGCGACCCTAAGGCTAGTGCCACAGAAATGCAGACCGCCGATGGAAGCGCTTGGCGCTTCACAGGCAAGGGTGCAACGGTGCGGTAAGAGCGCACCAGCAGCATGGAGACATGCTGGCTAGGTAAACCCCACCCGGAGCAAGACCTAGTAGGGGATCGGCACGTCGTCGAACGTGCAGCTGTGGCCCGCAGCGATCCCGGGTAGGTCGCTGGAGCCGTGCAGCAATGCACGGCCTAGATAGATGGTTGCCACTCCAAGGGGTGGGAGGCGGGGCAAGCCGCCGCGATACCACTCGGAGTACAGAACTCGGCTTACGGTTTGCTTTCCTCACGAGCTTGCCGAAAGACGCGTAAAGGCGCGTCTTTTTTGTTTTGTTGCAGTTTCCATTATAAGGAATAAACAACTGTAATCATAACAAAATAGAGGTGTAATATGTGTTCGGTACGATAAGGATGAATGGTTAAAACCATTGGGGTGAGTGTCGTGAACAAACGCAGGGTGATTGCGATCGGGACCTGTCTGCTGGTGGCGGCGGTCTTCATTGTCCTGTGGGTTCCGGTGCACAATCCGCCGAAACCTTCGAGCACCGAGCAGGAGGGAGGATTCCTTCAGGCGTTGAGAAGGATCGCGTCCGAGGACGGCAGGCTGGATTATCTGGTCCTCGGCGATTCGGTCGCCTTGGGGAAGGGTTCGAAAAAGGAGGCGGGTTACGGTTACTGGGTTGCGGAATATCTGAAGGGCGAAGGGATTGATGTCCATCTGGACAACCGGGCCGTTTCCGGACAGACTTCGGACCAACTGCTGAAATCCCTTGACGATCGCGATCTCTTGGCAAGCGTTCGGCAGTCGGATCTGATCTCCATCACCATCGGAGGGAACGATCTGCTGAAGGAAGTGCTCCGAAGCGGCAATCCCGTCAAAGCCCTGAGGAATTTTTGGCACATCCAAAAGCGGTATACGGATAACCTGGAGGCCATCCTGGATAAGATCCGGAGGAATAATCCCCATGCACCGGTATTGATCACTTCCCTCTATAATCCGGTGGAGCCTGAAGAACCCTATTTTCAGACGGCCCGGAGACTGCTGGATCGATGGAATGAGGAGATGAAGAAAGTGGCCAGCACTCACCCCGCCACGGAAGTGATTGACGTCGACCGCCTTCTGCTCCCCGATGAGCGCGACTGGTTGGCCGACGAGATTCATCCCAACGACCGGGGTTACCAGCTGATGGCGGAGGGCTTGCTGGAAATCATCCGCGGAAAGGTATCCGGGGCTGTCCAGGTGCGGTGAAGATGGAAAAACACGAGGCGGATAGGCGGCGGCGGTTTGCGGAAAGCTAAAGGAAAAGTCCTTCTCGGGAGATGAAGGCATGATTAAAGATTTTTCCTCTTACGAAGCCTATCTGGAACGCTACAGGATGTTTTGGTCGGAGGAAGGGGACGGCCGCCCGCCGATGCTGTCCCCGGAGGAGTTCCGGGAGAAGTTCCAACTGCTTCGGGAATGTTACCGGACCTATCGGGAGATGGTTCAGGACGGTCGGGAGGACAAAGCGGCCGATTATTACGTCAACGTAATCAATTCCCTGGAAAACGAGCTGGCCATCGCGGACGGTTCCGACAACTTCCTTTTCGAGGATCGCAAACTTTGATTCAAAAAAGCGGTCATCCTCTTCTTTTCGGGGAACGGAATCCGCGGAGTTTTGTTTCGCCCATTGACAAATCCGACGGGGGGCGATATCTTTTAAATAGACCGGTCGTCATAATTGCGCGGAGGAAATTCCCTTGATGAAGAATACAATGACTGCCCGAGAACGATTGATTCAAGCGACGTTTGAGTTGCTGGAAAGACAGGGATATCACGGAACCGGATTGAACCAGATCATTAAGGAGAGCGGTGCTCCGAAAGGCTCCTTGTACTATTATTTTCCAAACGGGAAAGAAGAGCTTGTCTCCAGAGCGATCGGTGAACAGGGAAAAGCTTTGGCTGATCGGATTCGCCGGGCATTGGAAGGGGCGCAAGATCCGGCCGAGGCCGTCTACTCCATGATGCTCCATCTTGCAGAGAAGTTGGAACAATCCAAATGTACGAAAGCTGGATCCTTTGCGGCTGTCGCTTTGGAGACCTCCAACACCAGCGAAATGCTCAGGGAGACGATCAACAAAACCTATGACGCATTTATAAGCGCTATTCAAGGGATGTTGCTGGCCCACGGATTTTCCGAAGCCCGTGCCGTGCAAATCGCCACTCTGATCACTGCTTCCATGGAAGGTGCGGTGGTCCTGTGCCGGACAAAGAAAAGCACTGAACCATTGAGACACATCGCACAGGAGATGAAACATTTGTTGCGCTCGGCGATTGCAGAAAATGACGCGGGAAGTTAGAGGAGCCTGTTCTTGTTGACCGATATGAGGGTATACACCGGCGAAAGCCGCTCCTTCTTTTTGGTCTTCTATATCGACCGGTCTAAATAATGGGGATGTTTGTTTTCGAATGACCGGCAACGCCGGAGGAAAATTTGTGAAGGAGGAATGAAAAAAAGATGGTCAGTCGGCCGCAGGATGAAAAATTGATCCGTGAATTGTTTGAGGCTCTTTGCACCGCGTGGAACCACGCCGATGGGGAGTCCTACGGAGCTTGTTTTTCAGAGGATGCCGATTATGTCACTTTTAATGGGCAGCATTTAAAAGGACGGAATGCCATTGCCGAAAGCCATCAGGAACTGTTTCAGGGGGTTTTGAAAGGATCAAGCCTGAGTGGTGAAATCGTTAATCTCCGTTTTTTGACGCCGGAAGTGGCCGTCTTTCAAGCGGTTGGTGCCGTCAAATTGAGATGGCAAAAGAAGGTGCCCGAAAGCAGAAAATCCATCAACACCAATGTGGTGGTCAAGCAAAACGGGGAATGGAAGATTGCCTCTTTCCACAATTGCCGTATTCAAAAGCCCGGCATCCTTATGAAACTGTTTTCCCGGTTCATGGGATTGAACAAAACAGCGGGTTGATGAAAAAAACCGTTTTTCCGCATGCGTACGCACGGAAAAACGGTTTAACGGTTTTCGGCTGTTTGTGTTTGATTGGAGGCGGGGGGCCATGACATCCCCCGCTTTCTCAGAGCAACCCGCGGGTCTTGTCCGTCGCGGAGTCGTCTTTTTCGGGCGCCATAAACAGCCCTTTATACCGGCTGTACACATACGAGACGCCGATCAGAATCAAGCCCAGCACGATGAAGGAGATGATGCGGTAAAGCGTCTCGAGAAAAGACAGATCGAAGAGAAAGAGTTTCAGGATGGTCAAGCCGAACAGTCCGAAGGCCATCATCCGGGCCCCTTGTTTTCTCCGCCAGATTCCCACGGCCATCAGCGCGAGGGAGTAGAGAATCCACACCATGGATAAAGTCAGTTGTAGCCGGTTTGACAGGCGGATGAGTTCCTCCCGGGGCGCCCCCTGTTCCTCCAGCAAGTATACCGCCTGGCGGTAGTAGTCAAGGGTTTCGGCCGTCAGCATCTGGAACAGGATGAAACCGATCACGAAGGAGATGACGATGGGCAGCCCCTTGAAATGGAATTTCTTCTCTCCGCGCAACCAGCGACCCATGAGATAGACGGCCAGGGCGCTGAGTCCCAATAGGAAGAAACGGACATTGAACAGCGGCGTGTAAAGGGCGATGGGGTAGAAGAACCAGCCGAGGATCAAACCGGCTCCGAGAGCAAGCATCATCGCGCCGAATCCGACGAAGACGAGGGGGGAATTCTTTTTTCGCAAACCGATCCGGGTGAGAAGAAGGGCGTAAACCAGCCAGGCCCCCACGATGCTCCAGATCTGCCGAATCTCGAAAAGTTGCCGGTCGATTCCCGTTTTTTCCAGCATCAACATTTCGAAAAACTGATGGACTTCCCCCGTGAGCCAGACGAAGAGCACGATGCACCAAATCAGATGGAGGATGCTCGGGACTACCGCCCATGTTCCCTTCAGCCGCCGGTAAATATAGGCGCCTGCGCCGAGCGCTCCCGCCGTCGCCGCCGAGGCGAGCGCCCTTCCGTTGAGCAGCGGGGTAAAGTCGGCGGGGGGAATCGGTTTGACTGCGGCGCTGTAGGCAAGTTGCAGCGGGATCAGCCCGAACAGCCCCAACGCCGTGAGCCACAGGGAACGCTGTTTCTTGTAAATGCCCCAAAAGGCCATGAGACAGGCTTCCAACCCCCAGAGGACCGTCAGGGTGTACCCGGAAAATTGGTCCAGGGTGGCGAGGACGACCAGGGCGGCGGCGATGAACAGACACTGGGAAAGCTGCCCCCGGATCGGTTTGGGGAAGGGTTTCATCCGTTCCGTCATCAGGAAGGAGCCCCCGTATGCCATGCCGATGAGCAAAAGGGCTGCGGCCGTCCAGTCGCTCGCCTGAAAGTTCATCAGGTCGTAAACAATGATGGTGAAGAACAGGGCGTTGAAAAAGCTGACGACACGTCGAATCACCGCGTGGGATGTCACCCTTTTCAGCCAGCACCAAAGATCCAGTCCGTGAAAAAGTCCCCAATAGATCGCGATAAAGGCGAGCGCAATTCCGGTCTCTTCCGCGGAGAACATCTCTGAGCGCCAGAAGGTGAATACCAGGTACGTGGCGATAAAGGTCAGGGGCAAAAGGACGATCCACTGTTCCCTTTTGCGGATGACCAGCAGCAGTCCCGCCGTCAGCAGGGCGAGATAGGTGAGAAGTCCCAGCGACTGGGCTTCTCCCGTGCTGAGGAGAAAGGGCGTCAGGTAACCTCCGGTCCAGCCCAGCAGAGAAACGGCCAGGGAGTGGTGACGCATCGCCTGTTGAAAGGCGAGGACGGTGACTCCCGACATGCCCAGCAGGGCGACCGTTTGCGGGACCAAGTGGTAAAAGTTGAAGGATGCGTATACGGACAGATATAAAATGGCGATCCCCGCACCCACCAGCCCTTGGGCGAAGATAGGCAATCCCCTTTTTGAAAAGCGGCCACCGGCGCCCAGCAGGGCGGCTCCGACGAGAAAACCGATCAGCACGCGCATCCATTCCGGTATCAGGTTGTTGTCAAAGGCGTATTTGAGGAAAAATCCGATGCCCAGAATCAGGGCGAAAGCCCCGATCCGGTTCAGCCATTTCCCCCCGATCAACTGTTCCCACTCGGACCGGGAGCGGCGGGGGGCAGGGGCAGGTGCGGATTTTCCGCCGACCGGGGCGGGTCGAAGGGGCGCCGCCGGTTCGGATTTTTTGACCGGATCGGGGGATGGGGAAGTTTTCTTCGCCTGCGTCTCCAGGGAACCCGAAACCGGATGGGGAGGCTTGGCCGCGTTTCCGGCGGTCCGTTGCCGTCCGCCCTCCGGAAGGTTTTCGGCGTGAACGCCGGGATCCGACTGATGCCTGTAAGCGGCGAGCTCCCGCTTCAACTCCTCTATTTCGCGTTCCATGCGGTCGGTTTTACGCCTGTCGTGGATTAAATAAAAAATGAGTCCGATGATGACCAGCCATTCCAACTTCCGGTCCCTCCATTTGTTCATGTTCAATGGCCGATTCCCTGTTATGGCCCGGGGTCTTCTTTCAATACGCCATCGAGGCGCGATTTCCCTCCTTTTACCATGTTACAAGATGCGCGCGGTCCCTGCCAGTTCGGTAAAACAAATAACCGTTTTTCCCGATTCGGGAAAAGTTTTTCCCGATTCGGGAAAACGGTTCGATTTTTGTGTCGCGTTCAACGGGGAGCGCCGATGGAAGATCCGGAATCCCTCGAAGTCGGCGGGGAGGATTCTTCCGCCTTTCGCGGGGGACGGACGATGCGGGGGAGGATGACCGCCGCGGCCATGACGGCGGCGATGACGTACAGGGCGATGGTGTAGGTGCCTGTGAGCTCCCGGATGCGCGCGATCATCAGGGGGCTGGGCACGGCGGCCAATCCCCAGGCCAGGAGCATCCAGCCGTATATGCCACCGACGTTTTTCGTGCCGAAGTAGTCGGCGCAGAAGGAGGGCATGGTGCCAAAACCCCCGCCGTAGCAGAGGGCGATCAGCGCGGTGGTGGCGACGAACAGACCCACCGTGTTCAGATTGGGAAGGAACAGGAACAGAAGCGCCTGGAGCAGGAACATGATGATGAAAACCCCGCGCCTGCCGATCCAGTCGGACACCGCCGCCCAAAAGATTCGGCCGAAGGCGTTGAACAGCGATATGATCCCCACCACCAGGGCCGCCGATTCCACCGCATCCAGATTGATGATCTCCTGTCCCATCGGCGAGGCCTGGGAAATGATCATAATTCCGGCGGAGACGTTGAGGAACAGCATGAAGAAGAGCATCCAGAACTGACGGGTCCGAAGCGCTTCCCGAACGCCGAAATCCCGGGCGGCACGGCTTTCCATCTGCTTTTCCGTGGGAGTCCATCCCGGCGGGCTCCATCCCTCCGGAGGGTTGCGGTAAAACTGAGCCGCGCCCGTCACCATGATCAGGTAGGCGACGCCCAACAGGGCGAAGGTGGCGGACAGGCCGTAGGTTTCGATCATCCATGCGGCGATCGGGCTCATCAGGAGGGCTCCCGCTCCGTATCCGCATACGGCCAGCCCGGTGATCAGCCCCCGTTTATCCGGGAACCACTTGACCAGGACGGCCACGGGGACGATGTACCCCATCCCCATCGCCACGCCGCCGATCACCCCGTAGGTCAGGTAGAGCACCGGCAGGGAGGTCGCCAGGGCTGTCAGGATGTAACTCAAGCCGTAGAAGATGCCGGCGATGGTGGCCACCAGGCGCGGCCCCTTGCGATCCTGCAACAGTCCTCCCAAAATGGTTCCGAAGCCGAGGAAGAGGATGGCCAGGGTGAAGGCCAGCGTCACTTCCGAGCGGCTCCAACCGTATTGTTCCATGAGCGGATTGACGAAGACGCTCCATCCGTAAACGGCGCCGAGGGCGATTTGCATCAGGATTGCCGCTGCCACGATCGCCCAGCGATTGGGCAGCTCTTGCTTTCCTGTGGTCACGTTTTTTCCCCCTTTTTGTCGGCGGAGGACCTTTCCTGTGTCCCCCGCCGATGTTCGAGGTGATCAGCTTCCCGTCGCGGAAGCGGGAGCGTCGTCGGCTTCGGTTTCGCCTCCGGTTTCTTCGTTGCGAAGGGGTATCGCTTCCACCACCGCGTTGTAGTCCGGTTCGCCGCTGTCGGGATCGAACCGCTCGTAGGGGATGAGCACGTTCCCCTCCGGCCAATGCACCTGCAGATTTCCGGGGCGGATGCGGGCGATCTTGACCCTGCCCCGGTATTCTCCGGATTCGGACCGGAGAAGGACCGGATCCCCTTCCTTCAGGCCCAGCCGATTTGCATCCTGCCGGGAGAAGAAGATCTCGTCGCGCTTGGCGCCGGTCAGGGAATCGTGTTCTCCCCACACGATGCTGTTAAACTGTTTGCCGCGCCGCGTGCTGAGGATGAACCGGCCTTCCGGGAGGGACTCCTCCGGCAGCCGGGCGATGTGGAAGCGGGCCCGGCCGTCCGGCGTGTTGAACTTGTATCCTTCGCAGAGCAGGGGGCCTCCCCACTGGAAGTTGTCCCCTTTTTCCCTGAGGCGTTGAATGCCGTCATAGGCCGGAACGGTCCGGCTGATGTCCTCGCGGATCTGTGCGGTGTTGTCGAAGTGGATCAAGTGGGCCCGGTCGGGATGGACCCGCTCGGCGATCTGCATGGGGATCTCCCATTCCGTCCGGGTTTCGCCGATGCGCGGACCGGGGATTTCCGGGCTGAAGATCACCCGCCGTTCGGTGGTCGTCTCCGTGACGCCTCCCGGCGTTTCGTAGCGGGTCCTTCCGGGAAGCAGGAGGACCAGCCCTTCCGGATCCCCGGGTTCCACCAGCATCTGCGGGTTTAAGACGATGTCCTGGTGGATGCGCAGGGGCACGCGGGCGATCGCTTCGCGGACATATTGCGGATCGGGAAGCGTTTCCAAAAAGTTGCCGCCGATGGAGTAGAGGACGTCCAGCTTTCCGCCATGGGCCGCCTGGATCATCGAGGACGCTTTCATTCCCGGTTTGTCGGGCACCGGGAAGCCCCACAGCTTCCCGATCGCTTTCGCCGTCTCCTCATTGACCGGACGGTCCATGCCGTAACTGTCGGGAGCCGCCCCCATTTCGGCCCCTCCCTGAACACCGGAATGGCCGCGGATGGGGCAAAGGCCCGAATGGGGCTTGCCGATCCGCCCGAGGGCCAAGGCGAGGTTGGCGATGGACAGCACGTTGTTGGTCCCGTTTCGGTGCTGGGTGACGCCCATGCTCCATACGGTGACGGAGCTGTTCGCATCGGCGTAGATTTCGGCGAATCGGCGCATCTCTTCCCGGGTGGTTCCCGACGATTTCTCCAGTTCCTCCCAAGGGAGCTCCGACACGAAACGCCGCACCTCTTCAAATCCGGCGGTGTGCTCGCGGATGAAGGAATCGTTCAATTTTCCCGTCTCCACGAGATGTTTCAGCGCGCCGTTGAAAAAGGCCGCGTCCCCGCCGGTGCCGATTTGGAAAAATTCGTCCATGATCCGGGTGCCGAACAAGGCGCTTTCCGTGACCGAGGGAATCCAGTACCGCTCCAACCCTTCTTCCTTGTAGGGGTTGACCACGATCACCCGAGTGCCTGCCTTTTTCGCGTAGTAAATGTATTTGGTGGCCACGGGCTGGTTGTTGGCAAGGTTGGTTCCGACGAGAATCAGCAGATCGGTTCCGATCCAGTCGGAGTAGGAAATGGTGGTCGCCCCGTAGCCGATCGCCTTTTTCAGGGCTACGGTGCTGGGTGCGTGACACAGGCGGGCGGCGTTGTCGATGTGGTTGGTCCCCAGGAAGCGGGCCACTTTATTGGCGACAAAGTAGACTTCGTTGGTCAGACCCCGGGAGGTGAGATAGAAGGCGATCCGTTCCGGATCGGTCCGGCGGATTCGCTCCGCCGCCAGATCCAGGGCCTCATCCCAGGTGATGCGGCGAAATCCCTTTTCCCCTTTGCGGCGGACCATCGGATAGGGCAGGCGTCCAAGATTCCTAAGTTCCCGTCCCGATTTTCCCTCGAGGCGGGAGATGTCCTCTAGCAGGGTGTGGTCCAGCGCCGGCATGGTGTTCATCCGCAGCAGGTTGAGGCGAATCATGCACAGATGGGTGCCGGGCATGGTCCAGTCCTTCATCCCCGTGGTGCCGAGGGCGCAACCGTCACAGCAACCGTCCCGAAGGATCCGCCAGGCGTAGCCCAACTGATCCCGGTTTTCCCAGGCGGCTCGAAACATTTCGCGAAAGTGATGGGGTTTCACTTCGCCCAGCCCGGTGGGGACGAGATTGACCCAGTGCTTTGGATTCCAACCTCCGGGAACCGATTTGGCCATGTGGTTTCCTCCTCCGTTCAGCGTATTTTCGAGGATACCGCTTTTCCGGACGGGGGCGGGGAGATTTGGATCCGCTCCGTGCCCGTGTAGATATTGAAGCGGTTGTCGCGGGCGAAGCCGATCAAGGTGATCCCGAATTCCCGGGCGACTTCCCGGGCCAAACTGGAGGGGGCGGAAACGGCGACAACCATGGGAACGCCGGCTACCGCCGCCTTTTGCATAATTTCGAAGCTCGCCCGGCCGCTCACCATGAGGATTCCGTCGGAAAGGGGGCATTTCCGCTCCAGAAAAGCGTATCCCAGCAGTTTGTCCACGGCGTTGTGTCTCCCCACGTCCTCCCGGATTGCCAACAGCTCACCCCTGGGAGTGAACCAGCCGGCGGCGTGAAGGCCTCCCGTCTTCTCAAACACATCCTGTTCAGCGCGAAGGCGTTCCCCCATCCCGTGGATGACGGAAGCGGGCACCGTCCAATCGGCACGGATTTTGGGAACATTTCGGACGCGGATCGCCTCCAGGGAGGCCTTGCCGCAGACTCCGCAGCTGGAGGTGGTGTAAAAGTGCCGCTTGAGCTGTGCGGGGTCAAAGTCGGTTTCCGAACGAAGAAACACGTTGACGATGTTGTACCGTTGCTCGCCGTCCACCTCGGGATCGGTGCAATAGGTGATCCGGTGAATCGCTTCCGGCGTCTTCAGGATTCCTTCGGTAAAGAGAAAGCCGGCGGCCAGCTCAAAATCGTTGCCGGGCGTACGCATGGTGACCGAGATGGAGACAGGCTCCTCCATGCGGGGAAGGACCAGGCGAATTTCCATCGGCTCCTCCACCGCCAATAAATCCTGGCGGTAGCGGAAGGTATCCCCTTTCACCGATTGCACCCGTAACCGGGATGCCCTCGACCGTACGGATCCGTCCACGGCGATCGCCTCCGGGGAACCAAATCAGAATAAAATATATAATTCTACAATTAACAATATATGTGGTTGAGAAAATGATCAATACAACCCGGGGTGTATTATTCTTCGGCGGGGAGATGGGACGAGCGGGGCGGGGGAGAAATGGATACAGCGGAATCCGCCGGAGACCGGTGCGTCCGGAGGATTTTCATTTTTGCCAATCGAGAGACCTTTCCGGTCGGATCGAGGAACCTCTTTCGGGAGAAACGCCGTTTTTTACATCGAGGGGGGATTTCCGTTGAAGGATGCCTTGCAGCTGATCAATCGGCACGGGGGGAAGATTTGGCTGTTCGCCTCATTGGGGGAAGGGTTTCTTGCGGTGCTTTGGGCAATGGGACTCATCGCCGTCTGGTTGATTGTGACTCCTTCTCCGGAAATGGTACATAAGGTATTTGCCGCCGTCTATTTTCCGGATCATCCCGAAAGCCTGCTTGGCCAGATCCGGTCGGATATCCTGGGAGCCTCGCCGAGGACGGCATTCCTTCTAGCGACGATGGCCCTTTTTTTTGCCGGTATTATCCTCTTCTCGGTCACGGGCATGATGGGGCTGATCCGGCAGGCAGCCGTGGAGGATCGCCTGTCCTTCGGGGACTTTTTCTCCTTCGGTTTCCGTTATCTCATCCGGGTGTTCGGGCTGGTCCTGATTCTGATCGGGACGGCTCTGTCGCTCGGTTGGTTATTCCTGCGGCTGGATACCCTGGTGGAGTCCCGCAATGTCTATCGGATCGCGCTTTGGGGGATGGGGGGACTGGTCGGTCTCTATCTCCTTGCCTATTTTTCCTTCGCACCGATGGTGATGTTGGTGGAACGGACGGGGATTGTCCGAACCCTGGGCTACGCGTTCCGCCTCCTTTGGAAGTGGCCCGCGAAAACGGTTTTCACCCTGCTCAACGCCTTGATGTCCGCAGTTTTGGGCGTTGTCCTGCTCGGGTTCATCTCCGCTTTTCCGTGGCTGGTTCTGCAGTTTTTTCAAAACGGGATCATCGCGACGATGGTGGGTTCTTTCTTCGGCCTGTTGATGATCTTCACCTTTCACGCTTTTCCCGTAACGCTCTACTTGGGCACCCTGATCCTCGCGTATGTGGAGATGAGGGAGGAGCTTTTTCCCGAGGATGCGGAAGAAGAATCTCTCCTTACCGGTAGCCGGGTGATCTGAGCAGGGGGCGACGATGACGGGGCTTGTGAGGGCGGGGGATTTTACCGAATCCAAGGCAATCGGGCCCCGGATGTTTCCGCGGCCCTGAAGCAGCAGAAGGAATGGCTCAGTGCACGGCCGATCCCCGACGGCGGGCCGGCGATCGGGACCTCATTGGACGGAGGAAGGTTGAACCTTGGCCACCTGCGAATGAAGATCCATCGGCTGGTCGAGCCGATCATCGATGGTGATCTGGGTGATCACCCGATCCGCCCCGCTTTGGAGCGATGTTCGGTGGATTTCAGCCGCCACGTTCATCAATTGATCGATATCTCCTTCAATCACCGTGGCCGTGGGCGTCACCTGGTAGTTGAGCCCGCGCTGATCGATGACGCGGCACACTTCCTTGATCGCGTTGCTGAAACTGGATGTTTTCGTCCCTACGGGGACGATGCTGATTTCCATCAAAGGCATGGCTTCCCCTCCTTTCTCCCGTAGTTTGAATGGATATGAATCGAAATATGTAAGGATTCACGGGTCGACATCCGGGCTGCCGGGGTCGATTTTTTTGTATGAAGAAAACGGACGGACCCTCATGAAGCCGCCCCAAGTCACCCATACTAGGTCTGGGGCAGAGTTTTTTCACAGGTGGGTGAGACGATGTCCGATATGGAACTGCTCAAGGAACTGACCCTTGCCTGGGGGGTTTCCGGCTACGAATGGGAAGTGCGGCACATCATGATGCGGGAACTGAAGCGGACGACCGCGAAAATCGTGACGGATCGCATCGGCAGCATCTTCGGGGAAAAGGAGGGAACGGCGTCCTCACCCCGCATCCTGTTGGCCGGCCACATGGATGAGGTCGGATTTATGGTGAAGGAGATCACGAAGAACGGATATCTGCGGTTTGCCACGCTGGGCGGCTGGTGGGACCAGGTGCTTTTGTCCCAGCGGGTGTCCGTGGTGACGGAAAAGCGGACCTTCACCGGGGTGATCGGTTCCAAACCGCCCCATATCCTGACGGCGGAGGAGAGGAATAAAGTATATCCCATCCGGGAGATGTTCGTAGACATCGGGGCGAAAAGCGACGAGCAGGTCAAGGAATGGGGAGTCCGCGTCGGCGATCCGATCGTGCCCGTCTGTCCCTTTGAAATTCTTCCGGACGGGGACACCATTCTGGCGAAAGCCCTGGACAACCGGGTCGGTTGTTACATGGCGCTTCAGGTCCTGAAAGAACTGGGGAAAGCGGATCATCCCAACACGGTGATTGCAGGGGCGACGGTTCAGGAGGAAGTGGGCCTGCGGGGAGCGACCACGTCACCCCACGCAGTGGAGCCGGACATCGCCTTTGTACTCGACGTGGGGATCGCCGAAGACGGTCCGGGCAGCGAGGGAGGCAGCAAACCGCGCCTCGGCGGCGGACCGCTCATCACCTTTCTCGATGCCACGATGATCCCCCATCTGCGCCTTCGTGACCGGGTGATGGAGATCGCGGAAGACCTGAATATCCCGATTCAGGCGGACACGACGCCCGGTGGCGGGACCGATGCGGGCAAGATCCACCTGTTTCGGAGGGGGGTTCCTTCCCTCGTGGTGGGGGTCGCCGCCCGCTACATTCACAGCCATGTTTCCATGGTCTCCAAAAGCGATGTCGATCAGGCGGTGAGGCTCTTGGTGGAGGTGATCCGGCGGATGGACCGTCAGGCCGTGGAAAACCTGGTCCGGTATGCCGAAGGGGGATGACGGCGGAAACGGTGCGGGACGCGGTGAAGCGCCGCGAGTTTACCGGGAAAGGAGCCGGGTGGCTCCTTTCTTTTTCTTTGAAGACATATTATAATAGCAACGAAGGTTTCGGCCGGTTCTCTAAGGGTGCCGGGTTTCCAAGAGGGGGAGGAAGCGATGAAGCGAAGGGAGCGGTTCTTCAATCATGTGGAAAAGCAGCTGGCCGCCTTGCCGGCAGAAACGGTTTCATCGCTGATCGATCAATCCGGCGGCCCCGAGCGGGTTGTCTTGGTGTTCGTGGATATATTAAAGGGTTTCTGCGAAAAAGGGCCCTTGGCCAGTGAACGGGTTGCCGGGATGGTCGCGCCGGTCAAGGATTTGGCCGAGGCCTTGTTGAAGAGGGGAACGCCCGACGGAAACCTGGTTTTCCTCAACGACGCCCATCCGGAGGATGCCGTGGAATTTTCCGCCTTTCCCCCGCATTGCGTCCGAGGCACGGCCGAAGCGGAAGTAGTGGATGAACTTCAGCCGCTCCTCGAGCGGGGCGGTGTTCGGGTGTTCCGCAAAAATGCGACCAACGGTCTGTTTGGCAGGGACGAGGGAGGGGAGCGCTTCTACGAGTATCTCGAGAAGCGCTTTGCCGAAGGGCCGGTTACCTTTGTCGTCGTGGGGGATTGTACGGATCTGTGCATCTACCAAAACGCCATGGGCATTCGCCTTCTGGCCAACGAGCACAACGCCCGGGTCCGGGTGATCGTTCCCCTGGAGCACGTCCGAACCTACGACGTACCGGTGGAGGTTTCCGAGAAAACGGGAGCGCCTGCCCACGACGGGGATGTGATGGACCTGCTGTTTGCCTACCACATGATGATCAACGGTATCGAGGTCGTCCGAACGGTGGAAGACCGGTAGAACACGGCTTTGGAAATCGACGAAGGATGGTGTTTGGATGCGGACCGAAGAGATGCTCCTCAATGTGGGACCCCAACACCCCAGCACTCACGGTGTGTTCCGGATCTTGCTCAAGATTGACGGGGAGATCATCCGCGAGGCCACTCCGGTGATCGGATACCTGCACCGGGGAACGGAAAAACTGGCGGAAAACCTGAACTATACGCAGATCATCCCCTATACGGACCGGATGGACTACCTGTCGGCGATGATCAACAATTACGCCGTGGTCCACGCCGTTGAAACCCTGATGGAGCTGGAGATTCCCGAACGCGCCGAATATTTGAGGGTCATCGTAATGGAACTGAACCGGATCGCCAGCCATCTGGTCTGGTTCGGCACTTATCTTCTGGATATCGGGGCGATGAGTCCCTTCTTGTATGCCTTCCAGGATCGGGAGAAGATCATTGATCTGTTCAACGAAATATCCGGCGCCCGCCTCACATACAATTACATGAGGGTGGGAGGCGTCAAATGGGATGCTCCCGAGGGCTGGCTCGACAAGGTGCGCAACCTGGTTTCCTACCTGCGGGAGCGCCATGAAGAATATCTTGATCTGGTGGCGGGCAACGAAATCTTTGTCAACCGGACCAAGGGGGTTGGCAAATACGATGCGAAAACCGCCGTCCGGTACGGGCTGTCCGGTCCATGTCTCCGATGCACGGGGATTCAACGGGATCTGAGAAAGGATCAGCCCTATTCGATCTATGACCGGTTTGA
This sequence comes from Planifilum fimeticola, assembly GCF_003001905.1. Taxonomy (NCBI): domain Bacteria; kingdom Bacillati; phylum Bacillota; class Bacilli; order Caryophanales; family Thermoactinomycetaceae; genus Planifilum; species Planifilum fimeticola. The sequence goes on along the minus strand of NZ_PVNE01000008.1, from coordinate 6,656 downwards.
TTTTGACGTCCCCATTTCCACCGAGGGGGATTGTTACGATCGCTTCCAGATTCGGATGGAGGAAATCCGCCAATCTCTGCGGATCATTGAACAGGCGGTGGAACAAATTCCCGAAGGGCCGATCATGGCCAAGGTGCCGAGGCTGATCCGTCCGCCGGAGGGAGAAGTGTATACGGCGGTGGAAAACCCCCGGGGAGAACTGGGCGTTCACCTGATCAGCAAAGGGAAAGCTTCTCCCTGGCGGATTCATTGGCGCCGGCCGTCCTTCCACAACCTGCAGATTTTGCCCCAGCTGTTGGAGGGGGAAAACATCGCCAATTTGATCGCCATCCTCGGTGCGGTGGATATTGTGCTCGGTGACGTTGACGGTTGAGAAACGAAAGCGGTTCCCGTCCCCTTTATGAGACTGGAACCGCTTTTCACAAGCGGCGGAATGGTCATCGAATCGAATCAAAAAACGGGGTTAAATGAATGGAACAAACATTGGCCGAGTTTTTGTCACAGTACGGATATATCGGGATCATCCTCTTCCTAATCCTGGGGATTGCCGGCATTCCCCTTCCCGACGAGATCTTTATGACTTTTATCGGCTATCTTTCGTCGGAAGGGCAATTGAATCTGTATCTGACTTATATCAGCGCCCTTACCGGCTCGATCGGCGGGATCACCCTGAGCTACGTATTGGGAACGCGTTTCGGCTACCCCCTCCTGAAGCGATACGGAAGCAAGCTCTTCATCACGCGGAGAAGACTCCGGATCACCCAGTTTCTGTTCCGGAAGTACGGCAATTGGGTGTTGTTTTTCGGCTATTTTATCCCGGGAGTCCGCCATTTGACCGCATATTTGGCCGGCATATCCAAACTCTCTTACACCCGGTTCGGCATGTACGCATACTGCGGGGCGGTGGTCTGGTGCGCCACCTTCATCGGGTTGGGGTATGCGTTGGGTTCCAGCTGGGAACTGGTATTTCATTTCCTTCATCGCCTGGGGCCGGTGGTTTTCCTTGTCTTGATTTTAGCAGCGGGTTTTGCGGCTTGGTACTGGTGGGCGATGAATCAAAATCGGGCAGGCTCTGGTCCCAAGTAGGAGGCGGATATGCGGGAAGCAACCGTAACCTTCATCATGCCGCGGGGAAAGTACCGTTTCAAGGTGAAGGAGGGGACGCCGCTCTTTTGGAAGCGATTGCGGCAGGGGTTCTGATTCCCTTTCGTTGCACAACCGGTCGGTGCGGCGACTGTATCGTCCGCGTTCTCGGTGGAGGGGAAAACATTCCTCCACTTAGCGCACAGGAGTCGTACCGATCGGGGGACCGGGTCATTTCCGGTTTCCGGCTGCCTGTCGCCGTTTCGTCTGCGGCGATGTGAGGAGAAGTTCCCAACCGCGTTTAGATCTTTCAGAAATGCGGAGGGTGTGGCCCGGATCCCGGACGGAAGTGTCGCATCATGCGGACAACGGGTCGACAAATCGCTTTTGAAGCGTTTGACGCCCTTTGCAGGAGATTGCTAAAATAATAGAAAATTGACTGCGAAAGGAGTCCACTGGGGGTGCACCGTACGGTGCTGAGAGGGGTTCGCGCCCCAACCCTTTGAACTTGACCTGGGTCATACCAGCGTAAGGAATGTGGCGGTTGCTTGCGTTGCCGGTATCCTCCAGGATACCGGTTTTTTGCAGGAAAGGAGGAGGCGAAAATCGGAGGCAGACTCCACCTCGTTACCGGGGACCATCATTCATCGGATCATATCGTTGCCGTTGTCGAGAAGGTCCGTCCCTGGGTGGACCAGGTCCACCTGCGGTGGAAAGGGCGGTCTGCGCGGGAGATTTATCATCTGGGGAGCAGGCTTTTGGAGCGCGGGCTCCTGCGTCCCGGGCAGTTGGCCGTTCATGACCGGTTGGATGTGGCCCTGGCGCTGGGGTGCGGCATCCATTTGCCGGAAGCGGGCCTGCCGGTGGATCGGGTGCGGGAGATCGTCGGTTCCCGGCATCGGGTGGGAGTTTCGGTTCATTCCGTCGAGGCCGCGGGACGGGCGGCCGCGTCGGGGGCGGACTACCTGATGTTCGGCCATGTGTTTTCCACTTTGTCCAAGCCGGGCGTTCACCCGCGGGGGCTCGAACAACTTTCCCGCGTGGTTCAGGCCGTCAACGTTCCTGTCCTGGCTATCGGGGGGATCACGGCGCGGCGGATCCCCCGAGTGATGGAGACGGGGTGTGCGGGTGTGGCCGTCCTATCCGCCCTGATGGACTGTCCGGAACCCGAACGGACGGCCCGGCAAATGAGGACCTGTCTGGATCGCCGTGTGTGATCGATAGCCGGAGAGGAGAAAAAAGGGGGGCTATGTTTTGCATGAGCGGGATGTGGTGGTTGTCGGAGGGGGTGTGATCGGGTGCTCGATCGCGTACTATCTCGCCAAACGGGGAGCGCGGGTCACCGTTCTGGAGCGGGACCTGATCGGCGCCCACGCTTCGTCCGCCGCCGCGGGGATGTTGGGGGCCCAGGTGGAGATGGCTGCGCCGGGGCCCATGAGTGAGCTGTGCATGAAGAGCCGATCCATGTTTCCCGATTTGGCCTCGGAATTGTATCGTCTGACCGGAATCGATATCGAATTGATCCGGGCGGGCATATTGCGGATCGCTTGGAATGAAGAGGAGGCCGAGATGCTTCGGAAGCGGGGAGCTTGGCAGCGGGACCGCGGCGAGACGGCGGACTGGTGGGACAAGGATCGGGTTCGGAGCGTGGAACCGGAGGTGTCCGATCAGATCGAGGGGGCCCTTTACATTCCCGGGGATTCCCACGTCTCCTCCTCCCGATTGACCCGGGCCTTTTCCTATGCGGCGGAACTGCTCGGGGCCGAATTGATCGAGCGGTGTGAAGTGACTGCCTTTCGCGCCGGGAAGGACCGCATCGAGAGGGTGGAGTCGGATCGGGGAACCTTTCAGGCGGAGCATGTGGTGTTGGCGGCGGGGGCGTGGAGCGCTTCGCTGGCCGGGAAATTGGGGTTGCGTTTGCCGGTCGTTCCGATCAAGGGGGAATCCCTGGCGGTTTATCCGCGTAAAGAGCTCTTTGAAAGGACGCTGTTTGCGGAGGGATGTTACCTGGTCCCCAAAGCGGACGGCAAGGTGATCGTGGGAGCGACGGAGCGGGCCGGTGATTTTACCGAATGGGTGACGATGGACGCGATTCGACAACTGACGTCGGAAGCGGTCCGGTTGGTTCCGGAATTGGCAAACAGCACGTTTATCCGTGCCTGGTCCAGCATCCGTCCCGGGTCCCCCGACGGACTCCCTTATATCGGCAGGTTCGGCCGATTCCGGAACCTTTTCGTCGCCACCGGTCATTTCCGCAACGGAATACTGCTCAGTCCCATCACCGGCCAGCGGATCGCGGAATTGATCGCAGGAGAGGAGGTTCCGGATCTGAAACCCTTTTCGCCCGACCGCCTGTCGACTTAAAAACAGGGGGTACTTCCCATGAAAGGGGGAGAAGGTTATTCGCATCCGAGTGAATGGAGAAGAGATGGATCTGCCCCGGGATGTCCGCACCGTTTCCCAGCTGTTGGAACATTTGGGGGTGGAAAAGCGAATCGTCGTGGTGGAGCAAAATCGCAGGATTCTGGAGAGGGAAGAGCATGATTCAACTCCCCTTGCCGAAGGGGATTCCATCGAAATCGTTCATTTTGTCGGAGGGGGTTGACACGTGCTGAAGATCGGAAAATACACCTTCCGTTCCCGCCTGTTTTTGGGAACCGGGAAGTTTTCATCGCTGGATATTCAGCAGGCCGCGGTGGATGCTTCGGGGGCGGAGGTTCTCACCTTCGCCGTTCGCCGGTTAAACATCAGCGATCCAAATCAACCCAATTTTTTGGAACGCCTGGATCTCGGAAAATACACCCTGCTTCCCAACACGGCGGGAGCCACCAGCGTGGAGGAGGCCTTGCGAATCGCCCGATTGGCCCGGGCCTCCAAGTTGTGCGACATGATCAAGGTGGAGATTATCGGGGATCCCAAAACCCTGCTGCCCGATCCCGTCGCCACCCTGGAGGCGACCCGGATCCTGGTGGAGGAGGGATTCACCGTTTTGCCCTATACCTCCGACGATCCGATATTGGCCAAGCGCTTGGAGGAAGCGGGAGCCCACGCCATCATGCCCGGCGGTTCTCCGATCGGATCCGGGCTGGGACTCCTCAATCCCCACTACTTGAGCCTGATTATCGAACAGGCCGAGGTTCCCGTCATCGTCGACGCGGGGATCGGATCTCCGGCCGATGTGGTTCAGGCGATGGAACTGGGAGCGGACGGGGTGCTGCTCAACACCGCCGTGTCCCAGGCGAAGGATCCGGTGAGGATGGCCAGGGCGATGAAATTGGCCGTGGAGGCGGGGAGGCTGGGTTTCGAGGCGGGAAGGATTCCCCGGAAGCGTTATGCTTCGGCCAGCAGTCCCCAGGAGGGTTTGGTCGGCTCCTGAGGGGTTTCTAGTCCGGTAATCGGCAAGATTCAAGGGGGGTTCCCGGGAGCTACCTGCACGAATCGAGGCGGGAAATCGTCCTTTCCCGGCTGGCTTTTCCAGCGTTCTCGGGGCGCCCTGTGGCGCCCCTTTTTCGTTTAGGAGGTTATGATTGTGAGCCGTCTTTTCGGCTGGGGTCCGGACGGTAGCGGGAAATGTTGAGAAGGATTCCCAGGGAGGCCATGTTGATGAGCAGTGACGATCCGCCGTAACTGACCAGGGGGAGGGGAACGCCCGTCACGGGAAGAATTGCCGTGACCACGGCCAGGTTGAACAGCGCTTGGATGGCGATCGTGGTGATCAGTCCGATGCCGAGCAGGGTTCCAAATTGGTCCGGTACGATCAGGGAGGCCCGAATGCCCCGCAGGATCAGAGCCACGAACAGGAGGATCAGGAAGACGCCGCCAAAAAAGCCCAGTTCCTCGGCAATGACGGCAAAGATGAAGTCGGTATGGGCCTCGGGAAGATAGGCCAGCTTTTGGATCCCGTTTCCGAGGCCGCGGCCGGACAAGCCGCCGGGTCCGATGGCATAAAGGGATTGGATAATTTGGTATCCCGTGTCGTTGGGATCCTTCCAGGGATCGTAGGCCGCCTCCAGGCGTTCGATCCGGTAATCCGCCAGATAGAGGACCATGATTAACACGGGAACGGCTACCAGCCCCAACATCAGCAAGTGGCGGATCCGCGCTCCCGCGCAGAAAATCACCACCATGCAGGAGATCAGAATGATGATCGTGGCGCTGTAATGGGGCTCGATCATGATCAGAGAACAGACCAGCCCGATCACGATCAGAGGGGGGAGCAAGCCCCGTGTGAAGTTGTCCAGATAGGGTTGTTTTTTCGTCATGATCGAGGCGGTGTATATGAGCAGGGCGAGTTTTGCCAGCTCCGAGGGCTGAATCGTCAGGGGGCCGATTTGAATCCACCGGGAAGCGCCGTTGGCCTCGACGCCGATGACGGGTACGAACACCAGCACCAGCAGGATCACGCAGCCCAACAAAATCCAACCGACATGGCGCCGATAAAGGGTGAACGGTATATTGGCGAACGTGAAAAAGAGGATCAGGCCGAGGCCGGCCCGCGCCAGCTGGCGCTTAAAAAAATAGTAACTGTCGTTGAACTCGGTCCATCCCTCATAGTAGCTGGCGCTGAACACCATCACCAGCCCGAAACCCAAGAGGAGAAACGTGAAGAACATCAGCCAGAAATCCGGTTTGCCGCGAACCATTTCCCATCCCCTCAACCGTCCGTAATGCAATTCATCTCACATGATAACACATGTCTCTTCGGAATCATCCATGAAATTCCTCCGACTTCGCCCACTCTCCATTTTCACCACTTCCGTCTCCGGCCACACCCGCCCCTAGGTGAACTTCTAGTAAATTCTGTAACGGCCTCACCTTTTCCTTTTTCCATTTGGACGATGAAGTGTTGTCCGGGGTATGGTATAATACCACAGACAAATTCGGGAGGGTGAATGTTTTGAAGGTCACACGGATCCATTTGAACATCCACGAAGAGGATTTTGAACCCTATGAGGAGGAATTGGTGCGGCAGGGCTGGAAAAAGATAGGGAACCAGCCGGTGTTTCGCAAAACATACGGAGATACGGAAGTGGAAGTGAAGGAATACATCCCCGCCTTCAGCGGCGAGGTTTATTTTGTGGTGTCCGCCCGGAACGAAAACGGCATCTCCTTCGAGTCGATTTCCGCCATCCTGGAAGAGCTGCGGCAGGCGGACAGAACCAAGGATTAAAATTTCCACTGATACCTTCCTCCTGGCTCGAGAATACTTAAGCCAGGAGGTGATCCGTTTTGCCTGAAGTCAAATGCAGTGTGGCAAACTGCTACTTTTGGGCCGAAGGGAACAACTGTACTGCGGATGCGATCATGGTGGAGATCGATCCGCATGCCGACCGCCGGTTCGATGAGGAAATCGGGGGAGAAATGGTGGGGACGGGCCATCAGGATCATTCGGCCCGTCAGGCCGCCGACACCTGTTGCCACACCTTTCGGCCCAGGGAGAAGCACCAGTGAAAAGGAAAAGCACCCCGCGGGGTGCTTGAGGCTGTTGACAAAGAAGGGTCAACAGCCTTTTTTGTTGAATTCGGAATAAAACAATTCCGAAGGAAGGTTTTTATATGTTCAGGACGAACCCA